>JAVXTN010000032.1:5392-9049 GCA_036642635.1 Erysipelotrichaceae bacterium | reverse complement strand
TACAGGTACACGAAAGTATTGGAGCTAACTATAACGTATTTGGAATTGTTGGAGATACAACAATTTTAGATGAAAAAGTATTAAGAGCTAATCGTTGGATTGAGGACGTGACAAGAGTTGCTGCTCCATACAAGAAAGCTAATAGATTATTCCACCCTGAAGATTCAGTAATTGATGTTGCTGGTATCAAAGTTGGTGGTAAAGAAAAGATTGTTGTAATTGGTGGTCCTTGTTCTGTTGAAGGTGAAGACCAAATTATGGAAATCGCTAAAGATGTAAAAGATGCAGGTGGTGTTATGTTAAGAGGTGGTGCTTATAAACCTCGTACATCTCCTTATGCTTTCCAAGGTATGGAAACTGAAGGAATTGATGTAATGTGTAAAGCACGTGCGGCTTATAACTTACCTATCGTTTCTGAATTAATGGATATTGCTAAAATTGATGAATTTGTTGAGAACGTTGATTTAATTCAAGTTGGTGCTCGTAATATGCAGAACTTTGCTTTACTTAAAGCTTTAGGTAAGATTGATAAACCTATTTTATTAAAACGTGGTTTATCTAATACTATTGAAGAATGGTTAATGGCTGCTGAATATATTATGGCTGGTGGTAACCAAAATGTAATTCTATGCGAACGTGGAATTCGTACATTCGAAAAATACACTAGAAACACTTTAGATTTAAGTGTAATTCCAATTGTTAAAAAGAAATCACATTTACCTATTATAATTGATCCTTCACATGCTACTGGTGATTGGGAATTAGTTGAATCTATGTCTTTAGCTGCTATTGCTGCTGGAGCAGATGGTTTAATTATTGAAGTTCATAATCATCCTGAATGTGCTTGGTCTGATGGAGCTCAATCATTAAAGGCTGATAACTTTAAAGCTTTAATTGAAAAAGGACGTACGATTGCTAAGGTAATCGGTCGTGACATCTAATGAAAGCAAAGATTTACCCTGGTAATGTAGCTGGTACTGTAACTATTCCTGCTAGTAAATCTATGGCTCATCGTTCCATAATAGCAGCTTCTTTAGCTAATGCTCATTCTACTATTACTAATGTTCAATTTAGTGATGATATTAGAACTACTATTACGGGTATGATTAACTTAGGTGCTAATATCATAGAGGATGGTTCTACACTAGAGATTGATGGTATTAAAGATTTTAATAGTTTAATGTGTAATGAAATAGATGCTAATGAATCTGGTAGTACTTTACGTTTCTTTATACCTATATTTTCTCTTACCAATGAACGTATTACGTTCATTGGTAAGAATAGGTTAATGAAACGACCTCAAGGTATTTACGAAGATTTATTTAAAGAACAAAATCTAGTTTATGAACAGAATGCTGATACTATCACCATTGAAGGAGCTTTATCTCCTAATAACTATGTTATTAATGGTAATGTTAGTTCTCAGTTCATTACTGGTTTATTGTATACATTACCATTGTTAAATGGTGATAGTAGTATTAAAATTTTACCACCCTTTGAATCTAGAAGTTATGTTGATTTAACAATTCAAATGTTAGCTAAATTTGGTATTTCTGTAAGTTTTAAAGATGATCTTACTTTAACTATTCCTGGTAACCAATCCTATAAGGGATGTAATTACTGTGTTGAGGGTGACTTTTCTCAAATGGCTTTCTTTGCTTGTTTAGCTGCTATAAACAATACTCTTTCTATTAAAGGTATGGATCCTACTTCTAAACAGGGTGACAAAGCTATCCTTAATACTTTAACTTCTTCTAATGTAAATATTTCCCTTCAGGATAATATTTACACTGTATTTAAGTCTCCTTCCTCTTCTGCTTCAGCTATCGATTTAAAGAATTGTCCTGATTTAGGTCCTATTCTTTGTAGTTTCGCTTGTTGTTGTAGTGGTAATACTAGAATTTATAATGCTTCTCGTTTACGTTATAAGGAAAGTGATAGAATCTTGGCTATGGAAGAAGAACTTCATAAGCTTAATGTTGATATTACTAGCACTGATGATGAGATAAATATAAATAGTAATCATATAGAGAGTGATGGATGTTTAAACTTTAGTGGTCATAAAGACCATAGAATTGTAATGGCTTTAGCTATATTAGCTACTGTACTTCACACTCCATCAATTATTGATGAGTGTGAATACATTAGCAAGTCGTACCCTAGCTTTTTTGAGGATCTACGCAGTGTAGGAATAAAGGTGGATATATATGAAGATTAATAAACAAACTAACTTCTTAATTGTTGGTTTAGGTCTAATTGGTGGAAGTTATGCTTTAGGTCTAAAAAAACAAGGCTATCTAGTACAAGCAATCGACAACAATGAAGAAACTATTAAATATGCTTTAAAACATAATATAATAGATCATGGTAGTTGTGAGTCTGATGCTTTTATTGAAGAATCTAATATTATTATAAGTGGTTTATATCCTCAAGCATTAATTGATTGGACAACAGAAAATGCTTTAAAATTTAAAGAAGGAACTATAATTACTGATGTTAGTGGTGTTAAAAGTAATGTAGTAGATAAGATACAAGCAGTAATACCTTGTAGTGTTGAGTTTATAGGCAGTCACCCAATGGCTGGTAAAGAAACAAGTGGAGTGATGAACGCTGATGAAAAAATATTTAATGGTGCTAACTTTATTATTACACCTACTAAATATAATACAGATGAAGCAATTGAAACATTAACACGCTTTGCTAAAATTTTTGGCTTTGGTAACATCAGCGTATTAACACCTCAACAACATGATGAAATGATCGGATTTGTATCTCAACTAACACACGTTATAGCTGTTTCCCTAATGAACACTAACGATAATACACACCTAAAAGAATACACAGGAGATTCCTTTAGAGATTTAACAAGAATAGCTAAAATAAATGAAAATTTATGGACAGAACTATTCTTCCTAAATAAAGATATATTAATAAAAGAAATTGAATCTTTTGATTCTGAATTGAATAACCTTAAGCATAAACTAATAAATGATGATCATGAAGGTCTTAAGCAGCTATTCATTCAATCTACAAAGCGACGTAAATATTTTGATAAATAGCCGCTTAAGACTTATATATTAAATAATTATGACTTATACAAATGTATAAGTCTTTTTAGGAGGAAATATGAATACACTAAGTATATTATTAACAGCCTTTGCATTAAGCATGGACGCATTTGCAGTTTCGCTAGCCAAAGGAATGCAAGCTAAAAAGAAACTAATACTAATAGCCTTAAGCCTAGCGATATGCTTTGGATTCTTTCAAGGATTAATGCCACTTATAGGTTATATATTAGCTAATAGTTTTTCAAAGTATATAATACAGTTCGATCATTGGATAGCTTTTGGTTTATTATTTATACTAGGAATAAATATGATATTAGAATCTAAAGAAGAAGAAGATACTACTACTAAGCTAAACCTTGGTACTATACTAGTACTAGGTGTAGCAACAAGTATAGATGCATTAGCAGTAGGAGTAAGCTTTGCCTTTCTAGAAGTTAACATTATCCAAGCTATAATAACTATTGGTATAATCACTTTTATATTATCATTCCTCGGTGTAATAATTGGACATAAACTAGGAAACTATCTTAAGAAATACGCCGAAATAATCGGAGGCCTAGTACTAATAACAATAGGACTTAAAATATTA
>JAVXTN010000032.1:0-5382 GCA_036642635.1 Erysipelotrichaceae bacterium | reverse complement strand
GAGCATTTATTCTTTTAATGCTATAATTGAAAGGAAAGAAGGGATACCATGAAGAGACCATTAGCACATAGAATGCGACCTAAAACATTAAATGAAGTAGTAGGTCAACAACACCTTATTGGTGAAGGTAAGATCATAAAGAAGTGTGTAGATGCTAAAAGAGTATTTTCAATGATATTCTATGGGCCTCCAGGAACTGGTAAAACAACATTAGCTAGTGTTATAGCTAATGAGTTAGAACTACCCTATAGGCTATTTAATGCAGTAACAGGAAATAAAAAAGATTTAGAAATTATCTTTAATGAAGCTAAATATTTAGAAGGTCTAATAGTTATAGTAGATGAAGTACACAGATTAAATAAGGATAAACAAGATTTATTATTACCACATATTGAAAATGGAAACATAACACTAATTGGAGCAACTACTGCCAATCCCTTTCACTCAATAAATCCGGCCATTCGCTCAAGATGTCAACTATTAGAAATTAAACCATTAGAAATAGAAGACATAACTAAAGCACTTCAAACAGCATTATTAAGTCCAAATGGGCTTAATAATGAATATAGTATTGAATACCAAAGCTTAGTACTAATTGCTAAATCAAGTAATGGAGATATAAGATTTGCTTTAAATTTATTAGAAATATGCTCTATAGCATGTAATGCTAATACAATCAGTTTAGAATTAGTAAAACAATATGCTACACAACCTAATATGCTAATAGATAATGATGGTGATGGCTACTATAATGTATTATCAGCCTTTCAAAAATCAATTAGAGGTAGTGATGTTAATGCTGCTCTCTATTATTTAGGAATAATGATTAAAGCTAATGATTTAGATTCTATTGAGCGAAGATTATTAGTAACTGCTTATGAAGATGTTGGTCTAGGTAATCCTGCCGCCTGTGCACGTTGTGTTCAAGCAATATCTGCAGCACGTATAGTTGGATTCCCTGAAGCAAGAATTCCGCTTAGTAATGCTATAATAGATTTATGTTTATCTCCTAAATCTAAATCAGCTGAACTAGCAATAGATTCAGCACTAGCAACCTTAGAAAAGAATTCTTACCAAGTCCCAAGTTATTTAGCCCTTACTCCAGTTGGAATGAACGCTGATGATCTATATGATTATAATAGAAGTGACTTATGGCCACTTATACAATATCTGCCAAATAGTATAGCTAATCAACAATTCTATATACCAAACACAAACAGCCAATATGAACAAGCACTAGCAACAAACTATAACAAAATTAATAAAATTAAACGCACCCCTGAATTAGCAAAACTAAAAAATAAGCGATAGAATTCATTTATGAATTCTATCGCTTATTTGCTTAAACAAACTAACATTTGAATAATTCAAAACACCCTTTTGATATAACTTAATACCAAAATGGATTACTAAATAAATACTAACCAAACTAAAACACAAAGATAAGCTAATTTCTAATAATGGAACACTCGAAGACAATAAACGCTGAGGCATAAACAACATAGAGAAGAACGGTATATAAGATAATATATAGGCTATTCCTTTACTAAGTTGATAAGGGCTGTTTAAAGATATTGATAGGTAATATACACCCATTAATACTAAGTAAAAAGGAGCTTGTATATTACCTGCTTCTTCTATACTAGAAACAAAGCTACTTATTACTACTAATAGCATCTGTATAAAGAGAATACCTAAGCATAGAAATACTAGTGATAATAGAAAATTAGTTACTAGAGAAGAAGTAATATCAAGCGAAGATAATAATTCACTAAAACTAGCATAATGTTTAGGAATTAAATTAAAGGAGAAAGCCGAAGTTAATAGACCTTTACCTCCATCATATATGTTTCTTATTAGGAACCAGCCACCTATAATGGAGGCACTTATTATACATTGTACTACTATTACAAGCCAACCTACTATCATCTTAGATAGAAAATGAGTCTTAGCACTAACTGAAGTTAGTATCAGTTCCAAAGTCTTAGTAGATTTCTCATACACAACCTCATTAGCAATAGCAGTAGCAAAAGAAAGCATCATAAAGTATATACCAGTAATAATCATAAATACTACTGAACTACTTACACTCCCCTTTGGGGTTTCTATTTTAATGATTGGTATAATAATAATATCTTCTTCAAGAATACTACCTAACCCAGCTTCATTTAATCTTTGTTCCTTACTATAAGAATCTAACATACTAGTAAGTAAGACAAACTGCTCATCCTTCATAGGATAATCAGAAGTTAAAGTATAACTATCTTTAAATCCTAATGTATATTCTGCATCTTTATTATGATCAAATTTAAAGTACACTTGTTCTAACTTGCTTAGGAACTTAAATGTATTATCATCTAGTTCTACATTAATTATAGTAGGTTCTAATATGCTTGGATTAATCGCATTTAATATAGGATCTATAAATGCTATACACCCCACTACTACTAATATTATTACATTTAAAGTTATAGTAGCCTTATTTAAGAATCTTCTTTTCAGTGAGAATTGCATTAGTGTCTTCATTCAGTTCCTCCTTTATTATTTCTGCCAAACATGGATAAGCTATAGAATATTCCTGTATATTTTCTTTCTTTATGATATTCATTATGTTTTTAACGTTAGCTTCATCTACTCTTAAGCTGACATAATTCCCATTTATTTCGCTTTCAACTACTCCTTCTATTTGTTTCCAATACTCAATATCTTTATCTAATATTTTTATCATTCTACTTTTACGTTTTTTCTTTAATGCTATTAGATCACCTTGGAATAAAATTTTACCTTCTTTCAGATATAATACACTATCACAGTTATTTTCAATTGTATCATACAGATGTGACGATAATAATATAATCTTCTTTTCTTTTTTTAATTGCATTATAATCTTTTTAAATAGCATTACGTTTGCTATATCTAGTCCATTTAAAGGTTCATCTAGTATTACTATTTTAGGGTTATGGATTAGTGCACATACTAGTTGAACCTTTTGTTGGTTACCCTTTGATAGTTCTATTATCTTTCTGTTTTTATACATTTCGATGTCTAGTATTTTAAAATAATGGTCCATTGCTTTTTCTATTTCTTCTTTTTTCATGTTTTTAAGTTTTCCTAAATATGTAATTTGTTCTTTAACTTTTAGGTCTCTTAACATACTTCTTTCTTCTGGTAAGTATCCAAAGAATCTAGGATAGTCTTCTATTTCTTTTTTATTGTATTTAATTTCTCCTATTTCTTTTTCTAATAACCCTAATAGTACTCTAAAAGTTGTTGTTTTTCCACTTCCATTACTTCCTAATAGTCCTAGTACCATTCCATCTTTAACTTTAAAACTTATATCATTTATTCCTCTACTTCTTCCATAGTTCTTTGTTATATGGTTTACTTCTAGCATTTTATCACCTTCTAATTACTTTATATGTCTTGTTCCTTATTATTCCTAACTTTAATTTTTCTTTATATTATGTATAACTAAATTTTGTCTATAATATCTTAAGAAGTATCTTTTTTTACATAAGAGGTATATTGACATGTTTATAATAATGTTATAATTAATATTATTAAGGAGAGAAATTATGAACGAAAAATGGATTGAGGATTATGATGAAGTTATTGAAGTAGTAAAAAAGAAGAATAGAGGAAAACTGTTTGAAACTATAGATTTATTATCTTATGGAGTAGCATCAGCTGCAGATGCAATTGATACTGGATTTAAAGTTGTCCATTTCTTATGTAGAAAAGGAAATTCAATTGAATTATTAGCTATGGTTGATAACAAGACTACTAAGACTGAAGTTACTACTATTAATAGTTTAGATAACTTTAAAAAAATTGTTATAGGTGAATTTGTTTATAAAAAGTATAGAATTATAAAATAATAAAAACTGCATAATATTATGCAGTTTTTATTTTATAATTTATTACTTGTTTTATCTAATTGTTATTTCCTTATTTTATTGAATTACTCAAATGCATTATTTAAGAAACTATTGTTTACTTAAAATATGTCTATTCGATTAAAGATTCAAAGTCTTGTTTTCTTAAAGCTTTAGAAAATAAGAAACCTTGAATTAAATCACAGCCTAAGCTTCTTAAATAATTAGCCTGTTCTTGTGTTTCAACACCCTCACAAAGAACAACAACATTAATAGCCTTAGCTAAAGCTATTATATGTTCAAGAATTACCTTACTCTTTTCACTCTTCTCTAAGTTATTTAAGAAAGTTTTATCTAATTTTAATACATCAAATTCTATAGCTTCTAATAAAGATAATGAAGAATAACCACTACCGAAATCATCAATTGATATAGCTAAATCAATATTATGAATTCTTTCAACTATTTCTCTTAAAGCATTAATATCTTCATAAGCAATACTTTCAGTTAATTCTATCTCTAAATATTTAGGATCTACCTTATATCTAGCCATATTACTCTTTAACATATCAATCATATCACCACTTCTAATATGATTTCTAGATAAGTTAACACTTATTCTTACCGGTTCTATACCAGCATCTAACCAATCCCTGATATCTCTACAAGCAGTTTCAAACATAAACTCATCTATCTGAATAATAAAACCATTCTTTTCAAATACAGGAATAAAATCATTAGGGAAAACTAAACCCTTTTGAGGATGATTCCATCTAATTAAAGCCTCAGCACCAGCAACACAACCCCTTACTAAATCATATTTAGGTTGATAATATACTTCAAACTCACCCTTTTCTAAAGCCTTATCCATTTCATTTTCTATATTTCTTTCTTCTTTAAAATCACTCTGGATCTTTTCATCAAAGAATCTAACTCTAACATCATGTTTACCCTTAACAGTAGCATGTGCCATCTTAGCTCTACTAATATACTTAGTTAAATTACCATTATATTCTAAAGCCTCATCCTTATCAAAAATAAATACACCAGTAGAAATTAATATATTAATCTTATGAGATTCATTAATCTGTAAATCCTTAATTCTACCCTCTATTAAAGACATAACTCTAAGAATATCCATCTTATTACCACTATACTTCTCAAATATTAAATAATAATCATTAGACATCCTACAACATAAACCTTCACTACTAATACACTCTTTCATAGCTTCAGCAAGCTTCTTTAATATTATATCTCCTATTTCAAAACCATAAGTTTCATTAATAACCTTAAATTTATTAACATCAAATAAAATTAATGCATATTCCTTATCCTTAGCATTCTTCATTTTATTATTAACATCTTCACAAAATTTCATATAACTACTTAAACCAGTTAACTTATCTTCATAAGCAAACCTTAACATCTTATTATCATATATCTTTTGTTGAATATAAGAAAATAAGAATACTAATAATAATAATATTATTAAGTCTCCAGCTAC
>JAVXTN010000031.1:0-9254 GCA_036642635.1 Erysipelotrichaceae bacterium | reverse complement strand
AATATTACTGCTAATCTAATTTTTGACATACTATTCTCCTTCTAATTTAATAAGCTCATCTACTACCTCATCTAAGGCCATTCCACGAGATCCTTTTATTAAAATTAAACATTTCTTCTGTAAGTAGGGTTTTAATATATTTATTAAAGTCTTTTTATCGTTCACTTCTTCAACATTAGTTGAATGTGTACGAACTCCCTTAGCTATATACTTTGACATATCACCAATTGTATATACATAGTCAATGCTATATTTATTTATAGCACATCCTAACTCATAATGCAATTTATCACTAGTAGTTCCTAATTCTAACATATCACCAAATACAACAATATTATGATCATAAGAGAAATCACTCATTGTAGTTAATGCTGCTATTGCACTTTGTGGATTAGATTTATAAGAATCATTTAATATAATACAATCATTAATTTTAATTACTTCATTTCTTAATCCTGTTTGTTGTGTATTCTTAAGTCCTATTAGAATTTGTTCATCACTCAATTCATAAAATTTAGCTACTCCAATAACACCTAGCGCATTAAGCGCTTGGTGTTTACCTAATACAGGTAAATATATATTCTTTAATAGATTACAATCAAAGTATGTACCATTAAATTCGGGTTTAAAGTTTATAAGTTTAATATCATTATTGTTATTTGTTCCGAATTTAAGTACTTTGATTGATGGATCTAGGGTTTCATTAACTAATGCTTTATTTAACATGGTAGAATCACCATGATAAATAAAGCAGCCATTATTATTAATTCCATGGGTTATTTCCATCTTGGCCTTGGCAATATTTTCAACAGTACCTAAATTTTCTAGATGTGCAACGCCAAGACTAGTGATTAAAGCTACATCAAAGTTTATAAGGTTACATAGGAAATCTAGTTCATGAAGATTTTCCATTCCCATTTCTACAACACCTATTTCTAAATCTTCATTAAATTCTAGTATCGTTAAAGGAACTCCTATTTCATTATTATGATTACCTTGAGTTTTCTGTGTACGATACTTAGTAGCTAGTACACTAGCTATCATATCCTTTGTACTAGTTTTACCATTACTACCAGTAACAGCTACATAGGAAGCATTAAGTTGTTTAGCATAAACTTTAGCAAGTAACTGCATAGCTTCTAAAGTATCATCAACTAATATTACATTAATATTAGCAGGAATAGGCATAATATCACGTTGCCATAAAGTAGCACAAGCCCCATTCTTAACTGCTGCATCTATATATTTATGACCATCAACACGCTCACCAATCAAAGGAATAAATAAATTATTATCCTTACAAGAACGTGAATCTATACTAACACCAATAATTTTATCATTAACAACACCATTACTAATATACGTAGTTTCTAACATATCAGAAATTTGTTGAATTGTTCTAGTTATCAAGTTAATCACTCCCTAGTTAAATAACTATTAAATTCTACCACAAACCAACATAAAAGTGAATTAATAAATTAAATAAATAAGCTATGCATTATAGGCGCATAGCTTATTTATTTAATATGATCCTAAAAAGGATTTAAGTTTAAAATAAATTACAATTGATGGGCCTATAAGACTTAATAAATAAAATAACATCTTATAAACTAAAAGTACTTATTATAAATAGACTTTAAAAAACGATATATGATATAAACATTAATTCCCCATCCGAAATAGAATAAACTAATCATAGATACTCTATATTAATGTTAACATACATATAAATACCTTATACCTGAACGTATTGCAAATAGTACACAAAACGTACTAGTAAAGAACCATATAAATCCCATTATATTTCCCCTTTCTTATTTATTAGTGAAAAAAGCGATACATAAAGTAAGCGCCTGCCCAAGTGCAAGAACAAATAAACCAAAATGATAAGAACATAACTATTTCCCCCTCTCTTAGAAGGATTATTAATCCTTCTTCTCTAGATATGAAAGAAACTAATATATTCCTAATAATTAACAAAATAGTACTACTTATTATTATAAAAATGATACATAATATATATAAGAAAAGAAAGTAGGGAGAATATGAATAAAAAAGGGTTCACATTATTAGAATTAATTGTTGTATTAGCTATATTAGGAGTCCTTTCATTGATAATTCTTGCTAACTTTAATACTACGATTGATGATGCTACTGGGGCAAGATGTGTAAATGATAAACAAGAATTAGCTAATGCTTATAATAGAGAATTAATGTTAAATTCAAGTACTAATCCAGAAGAACTTTTAATAGAAATATTAGCTAATGATGATCATAAATACTTTGGTAATGATGCACAATGTGCTAAACAAGGCCATTTATATCCAATATATGATGCTAATAAACGTTTAACAGGATTTGTTTGTTCTGAACATGATAAGAATAATCCAGTATTACATAATGCTGTAGCAAATAAAGTTATGAATGATTATCATAAAATATATCAAGATTATGTTAGTGGTAAAATAACTAAAGAAGAATTAAAAACTCAATCGAATTTATTTGTTCAAAAATATTATGAAACATTGTATGGTGGTTTCCCAACCTTAACTATCGATGAACAAGAATATGAAGTATATCCATACATTAAAGGATTAGATGATACTAAGGTTCCTAGTAGCTTAAACATGAGTGAAGTAGTTATATATGCTAAAGCATCAGGAAGTGGCCTTACAAACGATTATAACACTAATTATATATATCGTTTAAATCCTGGATCAACTACTAAAGGTACATGGTATCACAGTAGTAATACTATTAATTTAGCAACTATAAATAATGAAGATATAACTAAGTTAATTAATGATAAACAATTAAAGAAACTAAATGATTCCGACATACTATATTAATAAAGGGTTCCCTAGGGAACCCTTTATTAATTATTAATTTCGATGAATTGTGCATCATATAACTTTTTATACATACCATTTAAATCAATTAAGCTTTTATGAGTTCCATATTCTTTTACACTACCATCATTAATAACTGCTATATAGTCAGCATTCTTAATCGTAGATAAACGATGAGCAACTATAATAGTAGTTCTACCATATCTTAAATCATCTAAAGATTTCTGAATTAATAATTCACTAGTATTATCTAAAGCACTAGTAGCTTCATCTAATATTAATATTTTAGGATTCTTTAAAAAGACTCTAGCAATACTAATTCTTTGTTTCTGTCCACCACTAAGTTTAACTCCACGTTCTCCTATTTGAGTTTCATAACCTTCTTCTAAAGACATTATATAATTATGAATATTAGCTTTTTTAGCTGCTTCTACAATATCTTTATCATTACAATTTAACCTACCATAAGCTATATTATCTTTTATAGTACCACTAAATAAAAATACATCTTGTTGTACTATCCCTATATTCTCTCTTAGACTTTCAAAAGTAATATCTTCTATAGGTTGTCCATCTATCATAATACTTCCCTTATCTAATTTATAAAATGAAGGAATAAGATGACAAATAGTAGTTTTCCCTCCTCCACTAGGTCCTACTAATGCTATATTACTTCCTGCTTTAATATCTAAATTAATATTTTTTAAAATTAGTTTATCTTTATTATAACTAAAGTTTACATGATCAAATTTTATATTGCCTTGTGGTTTATCTAAAGCTTTAGCATTTAATGATTGTTCTTCTATAGGTTCATCCATTAACTTAATATAGCGTTGAAATCCACTCATTCCATTTTGGTACTGTTCCATAAAATTTATTAATTTCTTTATAGGATTAACAAACATATTAATAAATAGCATATAAGCTATTAGATCTCCTACACTAATTATTCCATTATATGTATATATACCTCCTACTAATAGGACTGCTACATTTAGTATATCAGTTATAAATCCTGTTCCACTATAAAATTGTGCCATAATCTTATAAGCTTTAACTTTAGCATTTACAAATGCTTGATTACCTTTTTGAAACTTTGTTGTTTCATGCTTAGCATTTGTAAATGCTTTAGCTACTCTTATTCCTGATATACTGTTTTCTAGTGTTGAGTTTACTTTACCTATTTCTTTTCTTGATTCTTTAAATGCTAGTGACATTCTATTTTTCATTTTGATTGCAAATATGATTAGTATTGGTATAAATGCAAATATGATTATTGTAAGATGTAGATTAACAGTACATAGGTAGATGAATGAACCAATCATTAATACTAATGATATGAATAGATCTTCTGGTCCATGATGTGCTAGTTCTGATATATCCATTAGATCATTTATAATTTTAGACATTATAGTTCCTGTTTCATTTTCATCATAATAGCTAAAAGGTAATTTTTGTAATTTAACAAATACTTGTTTTCTCATATCTGCTTGCATATAAACTCCAATATTATGACCATAGTATTGTACAAAATAATTTAAACACATTTTGCATATATAAATACACAACAAAACTAAACAAAGTATCATGACAATGTTTAGTTTTTGTTGTGGTATATATATATTTAACATATTCCTTGATATTACTGGATAGAATATATCACATATAGCTATCATAAAGGCTGCAAGCATATCAAGCGCAAATAATCCTTTATAGGGTATATAAAATTTTATAAATCTTTTAAACATTAGATTGTTCCAACGTCTGATAGTATTAGTTCTTTATTTTGTTCTTTTGCCCATTGTAATCCCCAGTTATTTTTAAATATAATTAGGTTTCTTCCTTTTAGATCTGTTACTCTTTTTGATTCACTTGTTAAGTTTAATGCGTTCATGTCTATATCATAGTTGTCTACCCATCTTACGAATTGGTATTCTAAACGGTCTATTTTTATTTGTACGTTGTATTCGTTCTTTAATCGGTATTCTAATACTTCAAATTGTAATACTCCAACGGCTCCTACTATAATTTCTTCAAAGCCTAAGTTAAGTTCTTGGAATACTTGGATTCCTCCTTCTTGGGCTATTTGAGTAATTCCTTTTAGGAATTGTTTTCTTTTCATAGTATCTACTTGGGTAATTCTTGCAAAGAATTCTGGAGCAAAGGTTGGTATTGGTTTAAATTCAAATTGATTATCAGAATTACATAATGTATCTCCAATTGAAAAAATACCTGGATCGAATACTCCTATTACATCTCCAGCATAGGCTTCTTCAACAATTTCACGATCATCAGCCATAAATTGTTGTGGTTGAGATAATTTAATTTTCTTTTTACCTTGAATATGCATTACTTCCATTCCTTTAGTAAACTTTCCTGATACAATGCGCATAAAAGCAATTCTATCACGATGTGCTTTATTCATATTTGCTTGAATTTTAAATACAAAGGCACTGAATTCATCTGTTGTTGGTTCTATTAATCCAATACTTGAATCTCTTGGTAATGGTGATGTTGATAATGATAGGAAATGCTTAAGGAAAGGTTCTACTCCAAAGTTAGTTAATGCTGAACCAAAGAATACAGGTGTAAGTATATTCATGTGATGCTCCATCTAGAAGTTCACAGTCTTCAATTAATTTATCGTGGAATTCGGATCCTAATAATTCTTTTATTATGGTATCATCTAGGGTACCTTCAGTTTTAGTTACTTGTTTACTTCCGTGATCTCCACCTTTATAGGCTAGAACTAGTTTATTATCACGTTCGTAAACACCTTTAAAGTCTTTTCCTGAACCGATTGGCCAATTCATAGGATAAGTTTTAATACCTAGGTCAGCTTCAATACCTTCTAATAATTCATATGGGTCCATAGCAAAACGATCCATCTTATTAATAAAAGTAAAGATAGGTATTTTACGTAGGACACAAACATTAAATAATTTTTTAGTTTGAGGTTCTACTCCTTTACCAGCGTCTATTACCATAACTGCACAATCAGCAGCCATTAAAGTACGATAAGTATCTTCACAGAAATCTTTATGTCCAGGAGTATCTAGAATATTTATACAAAAACCATCATAATTAAATTGTAGAACAGATGAAGTTACAGATATACCTCTTTGTTTTTCTATTTCCATCCAATCTGATACAGCATGTTTGTTAGAACGACGTCCTTTTACTGTTCCAGCTGATTGAATAGCTTTACCATATAATAAAAATTTCTCTGTTAATGTTGTTTTACCAGCATCTGGATGAGATATAATTGCAAAGGTTCTTCTTTTACTAATTTCTTTTGTTAAGTTATCCATAATAATCCTCCATTCATAAGCGTTTATTATTATAACATTAACATGTATAAATATCTATAATTTATCACTAAATAAAAAAAGCACAGTAAACTGTGCTTACTCCATACAAATTCCAGCACTAGCAAATCCTTCAATATTAATATTAGTAGCGCTGGAATTTGCTGCTATACTAAATACTAATAGGATTCGATCCATTGGGTTTAGTGTAATATTTAAATTATTTGCTATGCCCATGCAGTTTGTGCCTTTTTGGATGATTCCGGTTAATGCTGGTGTTAGGTTTAGTACTGATGTTGGTGCTAATGTAAATATATTATTTGCATTAGCAATGTAGATTGCTGCTTCTATAATTGCTACTGTATTGCTTAGGTTAGCATTACATGTACTTGAGAAGTATGCACTTATGCTTGTAATTTTAGCTGTTCTTGGTATGCTGAATGCCATATTTACTGCACATCCGCATCCTTGGTTCATATCTATTTGTTGTCCTACTGTTGGGATTCCTTTACAGCTATTTCCAAAGCCTAAAAATGCGTTGGTGTCATCACAATCTTTTGTTGATAATTTAATTGGCATGCCACTTGCGAATGGAACAATAATTGTTGATCCTGCTGGGCCCATTGGTCCTACTGGTCCTGTAGCTCCTGCTGGTCCCATTGCTCCAGTAGCTCCTGTAGCTCCGGTAGCTCCTGCTGGTCCCATTGCACCAGTTGCTCCGGTTAATCCTGTTGCTCCGGTTGCTCCTGCTGGTCCCATTGCTCCAGTTGCTCCTGCTGGTCCCATTGCTCCAGTAGCTCCAGTAGCCCCTGGTGTTCCACTAGATCCTTGGAGTCCACGTGGTCCTGTTTCTCCTCGTTCTCCTTTGTCGCCTTTTGGGCCTGGACAGCCTTGTGGTCCAACTGGTCCTGGGCATCCTTGTTCTCCAGTTGCACCTTGGTAACCAATTGGTCCTTGTGCACCAGTATCACCTTTAGGTCCTTGAGCACCTGGACATCCATTTTTGCCTGGTTGTCCCTGATCTCCCTTTGGGCCATGACATCCTTGAGGTCCTTGTTCACCATTACGTCCTGCAATTCCTGGAATTCCTTGTAGTCCTCGTGGTCCTACTTCTCCACGTGGGCCACGTTCACCAACACAACCTCTCGGACCTGCAGGACCTGGACATCCTTGTTCACCAGTAGGTCCTTGAAGTCCGATGGGACCACGATGACCAATCTCTCCGCGTTGGCCACATGGACCCATAGGTCCAGTATGACCTATAGGTCCCATACAACCACGTGGACCCATTGGACCAACAGGTCCTACTTTACCACAGCCACAACCATCGCAGCCACAACCATCGCAGCCACAACCATCACAGTTATTAGTGTTATTACAACCGCAACGACTATTAGCATTACAGCAACGATTAGAACTGTTATCATCTTCGCACATTACACAGTAAATATCATCATTACATTTATTCATTTATTCAACTCCCCTTTCTGCCTATATTATGCTAAAAAAAAGTGCCATACTAGGCACTTATAAATTATTTAAAAATTTTAAACTATTCCCCTCATGATAACACTCTAACTATAACAACAATTAATAATAAAAAGTAGCTAGCAAACATCACTAACTACCTAATTATTAATTATCTATATTATTCTATTTTAAATAATTTTGAACATAAGCATCAAAATTTTCTTTTTCACCTGTCTTATTATTAAGAATAGTTGCTTCATTATTAGCTGTTCTTGCTTTTGCATTGAAACCTTCTATAATACGGCTACCATATTCATATCCAAGTATTTCATAACGATTATAAGTTTCGTTGAAACGTGCATAAAATAAATATGTCTTCCCAGCTAATAACTCAATATCACCATTAAAAGCAACATGCATATACTGAGCTTCTGCTTTTCCAGATGAAGCCTGTAATTGCTTACGCTTTTCTACTGCAGAAGTAGGAGCATTACGATTATACTCTTCCATAGTTACAGTTCCACCCATTCTAGTAAAATCAATAGTACCCTTCGCATTTCCAACATAACTTTTAACAATCTCTAATTTACCTAAAGTATATGGAATAGGACTATATTCATATCCAGCTAAATTACATGTAGCAGAATCAACGCTGTTTACAGTTGCAACAAATATATCAGTAGCGTTATTTTTTAATTCAGCAGGATTCGAAATATCATAAGCAAAATCACCATCTACTCCTGCTTGTTCTACGCTTTCTTTATCAATACCATCTGTGTAATTGAAAGCTAATCCTTTTTCTTTATTCTCTTGATTGCTTGGTGTTGCTGAACAAGCAGTTGTAATAAGCATAATTAATGCAATAATTAAAATTTTTTTCATGTCTTTTCTCCTTTATCAATATAAATAATTGATAGTATCATTGTCTACCTTTTGAACAGTTTGCACTTGTCTCTTCCAAGTTTGTGACATAATGCTATAAGCATTACCATTATTTTCATTCATTCCAAACGCATGACCAATTTCATGGCGCATAGTTCCACCTATATTATAATTACCTATAATAGAACTATTTATCCATATTTGTGAGTAAAGGTAATTAGATGTGTAGGATTGTTGATTTCCGCTAGCATTAAAGAATATTGTGTAAGCAAGAACATCATTATTCCCATCAGCACGACTATAGAAATCAATTGTAGAACCATAAGAACTTGAAACTGCAGTCATGTAAATAGGATTATCCCATCCAGTATGCTCCCAGTTATAAGCTGCATCATTGATATACCATGAATAATCTGCAGCTCCTCCATTTACCGTATAACATACATTACCTACGCCGTTAATTAGTTTACCTCCTAATAATGGGTTATACGCTAAAACCGACTCAGTAGTTAACGCTAAAAACACTACCAACGCAAAAATTTTAACAACTCGTTTTTTCATTATTTATCCTCCTTGAAAAAATGAATATCTTTTTACAAATTAAATTTAACATATTTTTATAATTAATGCAAGCACTTTCAACTTATTAATTTTAAAATCTATTAAATATATTAATTATTTCCACATTACTAGTATAATAACGTAACCTATCTTTTATGTATATAGTATCCTATTTTTAAATAAT
>JAVXTN010000030.1:1137-9387 GCA_036642635.1 Erysipelotrichaceae bacterium | reverse complement strand
AGGGTAAACAAAGCTTAGGATCACTCTTTCCTTCTAATACTGATATAGCCTTATCTCTACATGTTTCATAGCCACAGGCTCCGCAATTAAACTCTTTAGCTTTATTATATTTACCTATACCACATAGTACTTCATATATTTCTTGTTCACTGAATTTTTTCTTCTCTATATAACGATTAGTATATTCCATACTAGTATTTAAATCATTATTATCACTATCTAAATATTTTAATTTAGGACTCAATTCATTCTTAGATATTCTACTTTGTGCTAACCATTCATTTTCTCTATAAGCATATAAATATGGTCCTCCTAAACATCCTCCTAGACAAGCATTCATTTCAATAAAATATCCTTTTAAATGTCCACTGATAATTGATTTTAATGCTCCTTCACATCGTTCTAATCCTTCTATAGCTAATGTCTTATAGTTTGATTGTGGCTCAAATGTTTTAATAATACCTCCACTTACAGGATATATTCTAGCTATATTATCTTCTATTGGTAATTCATCATAGCCATCTATGTCTAACAACCACTCATCCATATCTGGCATAGCAATTACAGCATCTACATATTTACTATTTTCTTTTAGTAATGCTTCACTTTGTTTAGCAATACATGGACTTAAAAATACTATTTTAGCTTCTGGATATTTTGCTTTTAGCATTCTTGCATGTACAATCATTGGACTAGCTACTGGTGATAATTGACTTATTAATTCTGGATATTTATTTTCTATTAATTTAACTATTACTGGACAACAAGTTTCTATAATATTATTCATTTTATGTTGTTGCATTAAGTGTTCATATTCTTTTGTTACTATTGCTGCTCCATTTGCTGTTTCTTCTACTGCATAAAATCCTAATTCTTCTAATCCTTGTTTTAATTTACTAAAGTTTGGCCATACTACTTGATAACTTGGTGCTACACTTATCACTACTTTTTCACCATTTCGTATCCAATTATTTATCATAGTTTTATCATTCTTTACTTCTTTTGCACTTTGTGGACAGATCAAAAAGCATCTTCCACAGCTTAAGCATTCACTTTCAATTATTTCTGGTTGATTATTTTCAAAGCTTATTGATTTGGTTGGGCAATTCCTTACGCATTTTAAACAAGATGTGCAGTTACTTTCTTTTAGTGTAATTATGTTCACAATTTTTCCTCCAGTTTAGTTGCTACTTCACTAACAACATTATGTAAACCTATTCCTTCTAATGCTATGCCATCAATCTTTATTCCTAGTCCTTTTGTACATTTTTGCATACAAAATGATCCTTTTAATATTACTTCTGCTTCTATTTTATTTTCTTTAATATAATCTTTTAATAGTTGTACTGCTACATTACTTCCTCTTACAAAACAAGCACTTCCTACGCATACTTCTATAGTTACCATATTTATTTACTTATGTAGGTCTATATTACTAAAATCGTATTTTTCTAGTGTTGATGTTATTGTGTTTGCTTGTTCTGTTTCATTTTCTTTATTCATTCTTTGTTTTACTTTAATTGCTGTATCGATAGTAGCTGGTCCATTTATACATCCTCCTACGCATGCCATTCCTTCTAATACGTCGGCATTAAATCTTCCTGCTTTCAAGAGCATTAAATTCTTTTTACATGCTATTGAACCGTCTGCGTATTCGGTTTGAATTTCTATTTCTGATCCTTCTTCTTTTAATGCTTGTTTAAGTGCATTAGCTACTCCTCCACCAATTGCAAAGTTTCGTCCATGTGCACTTGCTTCATCATCTGCTTCATCATTTGTTATTTCTAATGCATCTGGGGCTATTTCTTTACTTACTAGCATTGCTGCAAATTCTTCAAATGTTAACACATAATCTACTTCTGTATTTATTGCTTCTTGTTTTTTTGCGACACATGGTCCGATAAATACTATTTTATGGTCGCTCATATTGGCTTTCAAGTATCTTGCTAATGCTATCATTGGTGATACTAGTTTACTTACATTCTTTTCATATACACTTGGAAAGTGTAATCTTGCCATATTCACAAAAGCAGGACAGCATGATGTTGTTAGTTTTTCTCCGTCTTTTAAATGTTTTTTTAGTTCTTCTTTTTCATAGTATGCTACTGCATCAGCACCACTTGCTACTTCATATACTTTATTAAATCCTAATAGTTTTATTGATTTCTTTATTTGATTTATACTTGCATTTACAAATTGTCCTTGTAGTGCTGGTGCAAACATTGCTATCATTTTAGTTCCTTTTTTTAATTCATCTATTATTGGTACTATCCATGATATATCTTCTATTGCTCCAAATGGACATGCAGCTTGGCATGCTCCACAGTTTATACATTTCTTTTGGTCTATAATAGCTAGATCATTTTCATCCATACTTATTGCATCTACTGGGCATGACTTCTTGCATGGTCTTTTAGTTTCTACTATGGCATTAAAAGGGCATGCGTTTGCACAAGCTCCACATTCTTTACATTTATCATAATCGATAAATGCTCGGTCAGGTCCAATTGCATCGAATTTACATGATGCTATACAACTTTTAGCCATACATTTTCGACAATTATCAGTTACTCTAATTTTCTTTATTGTACAACCATCACATGCTGCTTCTATAACATGAACTATTTGTTTGCTTTCATCTTCTGTACCATCCGGTAATTTCCCTAATGCCATTTTTGTTCTTTGTCTAATTATTTCTCTTTCTTTATATATACAACATCTAAAATCAGCCTTATTTTTTGGTATTAACTTCAATGCTAATTCATCTGCTATATCAGGATTTAATGTTCCTTCAAAAGTTCTTTTACAAACTTCTTTTAAAACATCAAACTCAAATTGTCTTGCTTCATGATTAAATAATGACATATAATTCCTCCATTCGAATAAACGCTTACATTCCTTTATATTATAACATATATCCTATCTTTATAAACTAAAAAAATCAGCTAATCAAATTACAATTAGCTGATTTTTTTATTACTAGATTCATCCCACTACTTAGATTTAGTATAGAAATACTATCAGCTAAATAATTTAAATAAAATTATATAAATAACTTCATAAACATAAATATATACAACATTTTACAAAATATAAAAATGTGAGAAAGCCCAATTTTTAAGCCTATTCTCCCCTTTGTAAATTTAAAAGTGTCGAAAACTATATAACATTACAATCACCTATTCTTCTTTACTATATTATAAATTATATACCCTATAAAACCACCAATAACATTAAATATAATATCATCTATATCAGTTATACCCTGATTAAATATAAATTGTAATATCTCTATTCCAAAAGTACTTATAACTACTATAACCATACTCTCTTTTAATCTTTTCCCATACAGTGAATTTAGTGCTAACCCTAATGGTACAAACCATAGGATGTTACCAATCATATTATATAAAAATACTCCACTATCTATTGGTAACATCCTAAAGGTATTAATTAAAGGCACTAAATTCACTGTATTAACATTAGTATTAAAGATCTTTTCTATATTTATTCCATCTCTATATAATGTAACATAAAAAAGCATAGCAACATAAAATAAAAATAAGTTCTTATATATTCTTACTTTTGTTGAGTCCTGCTGTTTTAATTTTAAAATATATTTTATGATTATTTGATACAGCAGGACTACAACAAAAGCAAATAGTCCTGCTTTTAGCATTAATTCTGTAATAAATTTAATGTTCATAATTTCACCTAACCTAGTAGTATTATAACATATATTTTAATAAATAATATTAATAAATTATTAAGATGATTTAAAATTAAAAAAAAGGAAAACATAAGTTTTCCTTTAAATTTAGATACTTGTATGCATAGTTCTTTTAATTACATCGTCTTGTTGTTCTTTACTTAATTTGATGAAATTAACTGCATATCCAGAAACACGAATAGTTAACTGTGGGTATAATTCAGGATGTGCCTGAGCATCTAATAATGTTTCACGATTGAACACATTAATATTTAGATGATGTCCCCCGTTTGTAGCATATCCATCAATTAATGAAACTAGGTTATCGACTTTATCACTCATCTTATATTCCTCCTTTTAATTAATCTTTTCCTAAAGCATCAGGTATAATTGAGAATGTATTAGAAATACCGTCTCTACTGTACTCATAAGGAAGTTTTGCTACTGATTGTAGTGAAGCTAATGCTCCGTTTGTATCTCTACCATGCATTGGGTTAGCTCCTGGAGCAAATGGTTCACCTGATTTACGACCATCAGGAGTATTACCAGTTTTCTTACCATAAACTACATTACTAGTAATAGTAAGAATACTCATTGAATGAACACCATCACGGTAAGTTCTATGTTCTTTTAATTTATTCATAAAGTTTTTAACAAGATCAGCTGCTAGTTGGTCAACACGATCATCATTATTACCATACTTAGGGAATTCTCCTTCAGTTTCATAATCTACTGCAATACCATCTTCATCACGAATAACTTTAACTTTAGCATATTTAATTGCTGATAATGAGTCAGCTACTACTGATAAACCAGCAATACCTGTAGCAAAGAAACGTCTAATATCATGATCATGAAGAGCCATTTCAGCAGCTTCATAACAGTATTTATCATGCATGTAATGAATTACATTTAGTGTGTTAACATAAACACCAGCAAGCCAATCTAACATTTGGTTATATTTACCCATTACTTCATCATAGTCTAAGTAATCAGCAGTGATTGGTTCAAAACGTGGTGATACTTGAATCTTTTTCTTTTCATCAATTCCACCATTGATAGAATATAATAATGCTTTAGCAAGGTTTGCTCTAGCTCCAAAGAACTGCATATCCTTACCAATCTTCATACAACTTACACAACAAGCAATACCATAGTCATCACCCATTTTAACGCGCATAAGATCATCATTTTCATATTGAATAGCACTTGTTTCAATTGAAATATTAGCACAGAAACGTTTAAAGTTCTTAGGTAAGTTTGTTGACCATAAAACAGTAAGGTTTGGTTCTGGTGCTGCTCCTAAATTATTTAAAGTATTAAGTACACGGAAAGAGTTTTTAGTAACTAATGTACGTCCATCTACTCCCATACCACCAATAGATTCAGTAACCCAAGTAGGATCTCCAGAGAACAATTCATTATATTCTTGTGTTCTCATAAATTTAACTAAACGAAGTTTCATTACGAAGTGATCCATTAATTCTTGAGCAGTTTCTTCGCTAAGTACTCCATTATCAATATCTCTTTGAATATAAATATCAAGGAAAGTAGAAGTACGTCCGATTGACATAGCAGCACCATTTTGATCCTTAACAGCTGCTAAGTAACCGAAGTAAACTGCTTGAATTGCTTCTTGAGCACTAGTAGCTGGTTGAGAAATATCACAATTATAAATTTCTGCCATCTTCTTCATGTTTTCTAATGCACGAATTTGTTCAGAAATTTCTTCACGATCACGAATTCTTTCTTCAGTCATTGAACCACATAAATATTGTTTTAAAGCTTTCTTATCTTCAATTAAGTAATCAATTCCATATAATGCAATACGACGGTAATCACCAATAATACGGCCACGACCATAAGCATCAGGTAGACCTGTAAGAATAGCACAAGTTCTAGCACGACGCATTTCATCAGTATAAACATCAAATACTCCTTGATTATGAGTTTTACGGATGTTAGTAAAAATGTTCTTAACTTCAGGATCTAAATCATATCCATAAGTTTTTAAAGCACTTTCAGCCATTTTAATACCACCAAATGGTTGTAATGAACGTTTAAATGGCTTTTCAGTTTGAAAACCAACAATTGTTTCTAAATCTTTATCTAAATACCCAGCTTTATGAGAAGTAAGAGTTGAGATTACAGAAGTATCTGCATCTAAAACACCACCTGCTTCACGTTCTTGTTTGTTTAGATCAGTGACCATATCCCATAGCTTTTTAGTAGCATCAGTTGCTCCGCATAAGAAACTATCGTCGCCTTCATAAGGAGTATAATTTAATTGAATAAAACTTCTTACATCAATTTCTTTACTCCATTTTCCAACTTTAAAATCTTTCCATCCTTGATACATGTATTTACCTCTTTTCATAGTGTACTGTTGAAATCATTAATTAAAAATTTCACATGTTTAATTATAGCATATAAATTCATAATGTAAATGCTTTCTTAAATGTAAAGGCTTACAGTTTTTGTAAACTTTTTTTATGCTCTTCTATTTTTGAATCTACCCATAATTCAAGTATTTCATCTGGCTGATAACCACGTACTTTTCCGATTAAATCGCCATTATACGTTAATAAAATGGTTGGTACCGCTTCGACATTATAGAATGTACATAGTTCTTTAGTCTCTGGTGCTGCGTCTATTGTGAATAATTTCACATCTTTTCTATTTTCTACAATTGTATGTAAAATAGGCATTAATGTTAAACAGCTAGCGCAACTATCACCACTAATTTCACTTAATATGTAGCCATCCTTTAGCGCTTCCTTGTAGTTAGTATCATCGATCATTGTTTCACCTCCAGAATATTACGAGCTAACTGAATTTCTTCCTTGCTAGGAGGTTGAAGTCCTTTTAAAACATAAGCTATATGAAGATTATCATATTTAACTTCACCTAGCGAATGATATGGAAGTACTTCCACTTTCTTAACATTATGCAAAGTCTTAATATAATCATGTAACTCATTAAGGTACTCTACTTGTGTAGTAATGTTAGGTACTAACACATGTCTAATCCAAACTGGTATGTTTTGTTCATCTAATAGCTTAGCAAAAGCTCTAGGTGCACTATTTTTCATTCCCGTTAGTTCAACATGTTCATCAGGTCTTATATGCTTAATATCTAATAAAACTAAATCTAAATATTTAAATAATTCTAAATATTCATCCTTCTTAGTTTCAGTATACATAATACCTGATGTATCTAAACAAGTATTAACATTATGTTCCTTTAGTTTCTTAAATAGTTCTGTAACAAATTTTATTTGTACTAAAGGCTCACCACCTGAAACTGTAATACCGCCTTCTTTGCCATAATATGCAGTGTACTTTAAATACTTCTCTACTATAGCATCACTATCATATAAAGTACCACCATTAAACTCCCAAGTATCAGGATTATGACAATACTTACATCTTAAAGGACATCCCTGAAGAAATAAAACAAATCTTACACCTGGACCATCAACAGTTCCAAAAGTTTCAAATGAATGAACACGACCTTGCATAGTTATCACCACCTTGCGTTATTATTATAGCACAACTTCTTTAAACACATAGAAGTTTGACTATCTTTTTTTAAACATATATTCCTACTAAACCCTTATTAACTTTTTACATAGTCTCATTAATATTTAGCTAAGACACTCAATTCAAAGACTAAAATAGCAAAATAATACTAAAATCCTAAATATGTAATAATTTTACATGTAATGGGCAACATTTTGAATTACATTAATACTTGAAATGCTTTATTATATTCATGTAGAAGAAATATAATATTCTACAATGTATACCTAATCATTTCTGAAGGCTTTACTTATGAATTCATCCTTTATATTTAAAGTCTTCCCTTTCCCTTTCCTATAAATATCTATTTGAAAAGAGAGCCTCCCCCCAGGCTCTCTTTTCATTTGCCCAATATTATTATTAACTATAAAAATAAAACTATTCTTAGAATAGTTTTTTCTTTATTAATATAAATGCTATGATTACAGTTAATGCTATTGATATTAAGATTGTAAAATAGAAATCTGGTATTGGTAAGTTAGGTACATTCATACCATAGAAACCAGATATCATTGTTGGTATAGCTAATAGTATAGTTACTATGGTTAGTGTCTTCATTACTATACTAACGTTATTAGATATAATACTAGCAAAAGCATTCATTTCTCCAGTTAATATATTACTATATACGCCTGACATTTCAATTGCTTGTCTAAATTCTATAAGTACATCATCTAATAAATCTAAGTCTTCTTCATATAATTGGTAAACTTTACCTTTTTGAATACGTGCTATAGTTGCTTCATTTCCTTTTAAAGATGTAGATAAGAATACTAATGACTTTTGATAATCTAATAATTGTAATAACTCTGAATTACTCATAGTTTCTCTTAATTTCTTTTCTACAATTCTAGTAGATCGATCAATTGATCTTAGAAATAATAGATATCTTGTTGCTATACTATATAATATTTGTAATATAAATCTTGATTTCTTAAATGAATAGAATGATTTAACTTT
>JAVXTN010000030.1:739-1127 GCA_036642635.1 Erysipelotrichaceae bacterium | reverse complement strand
ACATCTTTCTTATTGCCACTTCTAAAATCATCTAATATTTGTATTTCTTTTAGACATACACTTATAACATAACTATCACTTGTAATTATACCTAATGGTATAGTTTCATAATGAATAGATCCTACTTCACCTTCACAATAAGGTACGTCAATTATTAATAATGTTTGTTGATCATCAATATCAATACGCGAAGTTTCTTCATCATCTAATGCTGCAGTTAATAGATCCTTTTCAACATTAGTTAGTATTTGAACTTTAGCTATTTCTTCTGGTGTTGGTTTCATTAATGATATCCAACAGTTCTTTTCAAAGGCTTTTATTTCTACAACCTTATTATTTATAGTTTTATATATATTTTTATTCGTCTTAGTTTATTTTTTAATTATAT
>JAVXTN010000030.1:0-729 GCA_036642635.1 Erysipelotrichaceae bacterium | reverse complement strand
CAAAAATCCTTTATCTCTTTTAAACCTCTGTCTAAATGTTGCTCTGTTGTGCTTGTCCTGTGGTATCCATAATGTTTCATAATCCCACGCTCCTTTATCAATCCTGTGTTATCCTGTTATGGTTTTATTATAACCTATTTTATATTATTATAAAAGAATTATATGCAGTTAAAACATCTTAAAAAGTATATCCACATAGTAAGTGTAATTGATGATAACAGTGTTGTCATAACAATTACACTTGAACTAAGTATTTCATCATTATTCATATTCTTTGCCATTATATAGCAACTAGGAGTTGTTGGTGCTCCTAGCATTATTAAGATTGCTATCATTTTATCACCAGTAAAGCCCATTGCTATAGCTATTGGTAAAAATATCATTGGTTGTAATAGTAGTTTAATAAAAGCTGCTATAATCGTTGGTTTAAGCTTTGTGATAGCTTCTTTACCTTTAAACCCTGCTCCTATTGCTATTAACGCTAAAGGACTCGCTAACACAGCAAAACTATGCACAACCTTATCTGCTATTACTGGCATATCAACACTGAATACAGAAAATATCATTCCTAGCATAATTCCTATTAGGATTGGATTCTTTATAACTCTTATTAATGTTCTTTTAATGTTATGGGGTTCATCATCATTAGATTCCATACTTAAAACAAATACAGCATATATATTATATAGAGGTACTGCTCCTATAATCATAAGTGGAGACATTCCTACA
>JAVXTN010000029.1:0-9462 GCA_036642635.1 Erysipelotrichaceae bacterium | reverse complement strand
CTAAATAAATAATGAATAAGGGCTACCCCATATAGAGGTAGCCCTTATTCATTATAATTAAATTAATCTGCCCGATTAACTAATTAAAAATCTCACACACCTAATATAACATACTTGTTTAAATATTTATATACTAAACTATTTCTTATAAATTTTATACTAAAAACAAGTAGCAGTAGCTACTTGTTTTTAGTTATATATTATTTGATTAATTATTTGATTAATCATTAGGTTAATCATTTGTTTTTTGAGTATTTATAGCATGAATAATCTTATCTATTTTATTTCCTTTATCTAAAGAGATATCTAATACGAAGATTAATTCAGGTACTTTTCTTATACTCATTTTCTTAGATAGTCCTGTTCTTATAAATCCTTTAGATCTATTTAAGGCAGCTAATCCAGCTGTTTTACGTGCTTCAGCTCCTAAGAATGATACATATACTTTAGCATAAGATAAGTCACTAGTAACTTCAACATCTGTTATAGTTACAAAACCTATTTTAGGATCTTTTAAATCAAATTGAATTATTTCTGAAACATTCTTTTGAATGATTCCAGCAATTTTTACACTTTTATTTGCCATAGTTATTAGACACCTACTACCTGTTGGTCTTCATAAGCTTCTAGTATATCTCCTTCTTTAATATCATTAAAGTTTTCAATTGTTATACCACAGTCATAACCGGTAGCAACTTCTTTAACATCATTTTGGAAACGTTTAAGTGATCCTAATTCTCCTGTATAAACTACAATACCTTCACGTATTAATCTAATACCACAAGCTTTTTTAAGTTTACCATCAGTAACCATACATCCAGCAATAGTACCAATCTTACTTACTTTAAAGGTTTGTCTTACTTCAGCTTGTCCAATTATTACTTCTTCATAAACTGGTGCTAACATACCTTTCATAGCATTTTCCATTTCTTCTAGTGCTTTATATATAATGTTATGAAGTCTAATATCTACACCTATTTCAGCAGCTTTATTACGAACCATTGCATTAGGACGAACATTAAATCCAATAACTACTGCATTAGATGCACTTGCTAGCATAATATCTGATTCAGATATAGCTCCTGCAGTTGATCTAATTACATTAACTCTTACTCCTGATACTTCAATTTTTTCTAATGATGCTTTAACTGCTTCAGCTGAACCTTGAACATCGGCTTTAACAATAACGTTAATTTCTTGTATATCGCCTTCTTCTATTTGTTTAGCTAAGTCATCTAATGTTAATGCACTACTTGAATTTCTTTCTTGATCTATCTTTTTAATTGATCTTGTTTCCGCAATTCCACGCGCTTTCTTTTCAGAATCAAAGGCCATAAATATATCACCAGCAATAGGTACTTCATTTAATCCAATAATTTCTACTGGTGTACTTGGTAATGCTGTTTTAATTTCACGTCCATGGTCATCTGTCATTTTTCTTACACGTCCAAATGCACTACCTACTACAATAGCATCTCCGGCTTTTAGTGTTCCTTTTTGGATTAATAAAGATGTAACTGGTCCTCTACCTTTATCTAGCTTAGCTTCAATAACGGTTCCACATGCCATACGATCTGGATTGGCTTTTAGTGCTTCTACTTCTGCTAATATTAGAACTGTTTCTAATAAACTAGGAACTCCTTCTCCAGTTTTAGCTGATATTTTACAGAAGATTGTTTCTCCACCCCATTCTTCTGGCATTAAACCTAGATCACTCATTTCACTTAAAATACGATCAAAGTTAACATCAGGTTTATCAATTTTATTAACTGCTACAATTACTGGTACTCCTGCTGCTTTTGCATGGTCTACTGCTTCTTTTGTTTGAGGCATTACTCCATCATCTGCTGCTACAACAATTATAACAATGTCAGTTACACTTGCACCACGTGCACGCATAGCTGTAAAAGCTTCATGTCCTGGTGTATCTAGGAATGTTACTTTCTTACCTTTTACACTAACTTGGTAAGCTCCTATATGTTGAGTAATTCCACCAAATTCTCCACTTGTTACATGTGTTTTTCTTATTGTATCTAGTAATGTAGTTTTACCATGGTCAACATGTCCCATGATTGTTACTACTGGAGCACGAGGAACAAGATGTCCTATATCTTCTTCGTCTTCTTTCATCATTACTTCAAAATCAGATTCTTCAACAATGATTTCTTTTTTGACTTCTACATTGAATTCCATACATACTAATTCAATTGTTTCATCATCTAGATAAGTATTAATTGTTGCCATATTACCCATCATAAACAAGAATTTAATGATTTCACTAGCATTTCTTTTTAATAGATTAGCTAATTCACCTACACTAATTGAATCATTGTACACGATGTTCGTAACTTCTTCGCGTGGTTTCTTTTGTGAATTATCAATTTCATTGTTAATTACACGATTGTTATTGTTGTTATTGTTATTGGGTTTACGAGTCCCTCTTCTTTGTTGTCTTGCCATTATACCACCTAGCCCTTCAAGCAAGTATGAAGTTTTCTTGCAAAACCTTCATCTTTCAGTCCAACGGCTTTTACATTGTATCCACCGATTGCCTGGTTTAATTTTAAACTATCTTCTACAAATACATATGGTACTTTATAGAAGTCACACTTATTAACTAGCTTCTTTCTTGAATTATTGCCACAATCTTCTGCAATAATTACTAAATATACATCATTACTTAATATTGCTTTAAACAATGTATCACCACTTACTACTTTACGAGCACGACATGCTAATCCTAGCATTCCCTCATAACTACTCATTAATTAATAATTCCTTTAGTTGATCATAGATTTCTTCTGGTATATCAATTTCTAAGGCTCTTTTTAAACATTTTCTTTTTTTTGCTAAATCAATTGCTTCAATTGATTTAGCAATATAAGCGCCTCTTCCATTCTTTTTACCTGTTAAATCTATTTCAACTGTTTTTTCTGGAGTTCTTACAATACGAATCAAATCTTTTTTTTCTAATTGCTCACCTGTAGCGATACATTTGCGCAATGGTACTTTTTTCATAATTGTCCTCCTTATTTAGTTCCTTCATAATATTCATCGAATTCATCGAAATCGATATCGTCATTAATCCAATCCTTTTCTTTTTCCATTTGTTCTTGTTTAGATATTTCTGCTAATTCTTCAGCTGAATATATTGGTTTAAGTTCATAATCAGCATCAACAGGTGCAGCTTTTGTTCTTCTGATTTCTGTTGGTTTTTCATCTCTTTTAAATCTTGATTTAGCAAATTTATCTTCAACTTTAGTAGTTGTAGTAGTTGTTTTACCTGCTATCTTTTCAAATTTAGATACATATTCTTGTTTCTCTTTAATATTTAATCCTTCAGTTTTAACTTTTTCTTTAGCAATCTTAGCTGCTTCTTCTAATTCAGTATCAGCTGGTTTTGCTTTTGCTGCTGCTTTTGCTGCTTTTGCTTCAGCTTTTGCTTCACTCATTTCTTCATCTGCTTCACTTAATTCAGCTGTTTCAACTACTTCAGTTGCTTCAGCTGCTTCAGTTTCCTCTTTGGCAATAGCTTCTTGCGTTGCCTTAGCTGCATCTTGTTCTGCCATATAATCTACAGCAACTCTTTGTGTAGGAATTAAATCATCTAAGAATTCATCATTAATTGCTGCACTCTTATCTGCTTCTTCTTTGAATGCTTCTTCTTGTGCATTAGCTTTAGCTTCTGCAGCTTTAATAGCTTGTTCTTCTTTTTGTTTAGCTGCTATACTCTTCCAATCAATATTTAATGCTTCTACTTCTGATTCTGATTTAATATCAATTTTACTTCCAGTTAATTTAACTGCTAAACGAGCGTTCTTTCCTTTTTTACCAATTGCTAATGATAGTTGACTATCATTAACAATTACTAATAGTCCTTTACGTTCATTATTAGGTATTACTGCTAATATTTCTGCTGGTGCTAATGCATTCTTAATTAATAATGTTGCATCATCACTCCATTCAAAGATATCTATTTTTTCTCCACCTAATTCATCAATAACTACTTGAACTCGTGATCCTCTAGGTCCAATACAAGCTCCTCTTGGGTCAATATTTTCATTCTTAGAATATACTGCCATTTTAGTTCTTTCACCAGCATCACGTGCAATAGCCTTAATTTCAACTATTCCATTAAATATTTCAGGTACTTCTTTTTCAAATAATCTTTTAACTAAATTAGCATCAGCTCTAGATACTAGTACTTGTGCTCCTTTAGTTTCTCTATTTACTTCAGTTATTACTACTCTTAATCTTTGTCCATCATAATATTTTTCATTAGGCATTGCTGCTCCTCTAGGCATTAATGCTAGAGTTTTTCCTAAATTAACTATAGTAAACTTATCTTCTACTGATTCTACAGTACCTATAACCATATCTTCTAGTTTATCACTATATTCATCAAATACTACTTGTTTTTCAGCTTCTCTAATTTTTTGTTTCATTACATTCTTAGCTAATATTACAGCAGCTCTTCCTAAATTAGCAATACTTACTTCTTCATCTACTAAGTCTTCTAACTTATAAGATGCTTTAATTTTTAAAGCATCTTCTAATGATATTTCTAATTCATCATCTTCTACTTCTTCAACTACTAATCTTTGTTGATAAACTTTAATTTCTCCAGTTTTATCATTTATATCTACTCTTACTAATGCATCTGGTATTTCAATATGTTTTCTAAAGGCTTTTGCTAATGCTTCTTGTAATGCCTCTACTACTATTTCTTTGCTAAGCATACGATCGCTTTCAATAGCTTGTAATGCTTCCATAAAATCTTTTAACTTCATTTTAAATTCATCCTTTCTAAATTTTAACTGATAATCTTATCAACGTAATATTATCTATTGGGGTTTCCATCTTAGCTTTAACAGCTTTATTCATATATTGGATTTCTATTACTCCGTTTTCACATTTTAATAGTGTTCCTTTTACCTCATCTAGATTTTTTACACAGTTTTTTAATTTAACATATACGTACTCATTTACTGATTCTTTTATTTCTTCTTCGTTTCTTAATACTCTTTCAGCTCCTGGAGAACAAACTTCCAAATAGTATTCAAAGGCAATCATGTCTTTTTCATCTAATACTTGAGAAATTAGTTCTGACATTTGTGCACATTCATCAATGTCCATAGTTCCATCACTTCTCATAATAGCTATAGTTAGTATTTTACTACTTCCTTCATTACGCCATGATAGATCATATAATGAAAGTTCTTTTTCCTGTATTACAGGCTTGATCAGTTCTTTTAATGTTTCTAGTTGATCCATTTTATCTCCTTTTTAAACACAATTAAGGAGTGGGGATTACCCACTCCGGTTGTTTATACGCACATTATACAATATTTTTATCTAAATAACAACTGCTATTCTTATTTTATATTCTTCTATGCTTACATCTATGCTTACATCTATACTCATTCTTTTATAGTTTATATTCTAAAATAAACTTAATTGATTTTCTTCTTGGAATCCTGCTAATACTCCTAATTCATCTAGTTTTAGAATACTTGTTGAACTAAGTCCAGTTCTATTACATATATCTTGTTTAGATAGGAATGCTCCATTTTTACGTGCTTCTACTATAGTATCTGCTACATTACTACCTAATCCATCAATAGAAGCAAAAGGAGGTAATATAACATGTGGATTATCTGGAGATACTATGAAATTAGATGCATCTGATTTCATAATATCTATATTACCAAAGTTTATTCCTCTTAATACCATTTCTAAAGCTAATTCTAAACATACATAAGTATCTTTTTCTTTCTTAGATACTTCAACTGTATAATCATTACTATCCATCTTAGTTTTAATTTCATTCATTCTTTTTTTAATAGAGGCTTCTCCTTGTATCATAGCTACTATATCATAAGCATCACATCTTATAGAGAAGTACATACAGTAATAGTATTCAGGTTTATGTACTTTAAACCACGCTATTCTTATAGCCATCATTACATAAGCTACAGCATGTGCTTTAGGGAACATATACTTAATCTTTAAACAAGATTCAATATACCAATCTTCTACTCCACAAGCTTTCATATCAGTTATCCATTCATCTTTTAATCCTTTTCCTTTACGTACACTTTCCATTATAGTAAAGGCTAATTTAGGTTTTAAATTCTTATGTAATAGATATACCATAATATCATCTCGACATCCTATTACACTACTTAGTGTACAAGTACCATTATCTATTAAATCTTTAGCATTACCTAACCATACATCAGTTCCATGTGATAATCCTGATATCTTTAATAGTTCAGCAAATGTTGTTGGTTTAGTTAACTCTAATATTCCTCTTACAAATGGTGTACCAAATTCTGGTAAACCAGCTGCTCCAGTTTTTTCATCACTTTTACCTTCTGGTATATTTAATGCTTTAATACTTGAGAATAATGACATTGTTTCTATATCATTCATTGGTATTGTTGTTACATCAATACCACTCATTCTTTCTAGCATCTTCATTGCTGTAGGATCTACATGTCCTAATATATCAAATTTTAATACATTATCATGTATATCATGGAATTCAAAATGTGTAGTTTTCCATTCACTAAATGGGTTATTAGCTGGATATTGTACTGGTGTAAAGTCATGTACATCCATATCTAATGGTATAACTATTACTCCTCCTGGATGTTGCCCCGTAGTTCTTTTTACTCCTTCACATCCAGTAGCTAATCTTAGTATTTGTGCATTACGCATACTTCCTTCTATTCCCATTTGTTCTTCATAACCTTTAACATATCCATAGGCTGTTTGTGTTGCTACTGTACCTATTGTTCCTGCTTTAAATACATGGTCATCTCCAAATACTTCTTTAGTATATGCATGAGCATGTGGCTGACATTCACTTGAAAAGTTTAAATCAATATCTGGTACTTTATCTCCTTCGAAACCTAAGAAGGTTTCGAAGGGAATATCATGTCCATCTCCTCTAATTGTTTCTCCACAATTAGGGCAAGCAATATCTGGTAAATCATAACCATCTGCTACACTTCCATCTTCAAAGAATTTAGTATAATGGCACTTAGGACATACATAGTGTGGTGCTAATGGATTTACTTCAGTAATTTCACTCATTGTTGCTACAAAACTACTTCCTACTGATCCTCTAGATCCTACTAAGTATCCTTCACTCATACTCTTTTTAACTAATAAGTGTGATATATAATAAACTACATAAAATCCATGTCCTATAATTGAATCTAATTCACGATTCAATCTCTTTTCTACTATTTCAGGTAACTGTTCTCCATAAGTTTTATGTGCATTAACCTTACATAGTTCTCTTAGTTTTTCATCAGATCCTTCTATATCTGGTGGATATAACCGATCTTTTACTGGAAATATAGGTTCAATCATATCTGCTATCTTATTAGTATTTTCTACTACTATTTCATAAGCATCTTTTTCACCTAAATATTCAAAAGCTTTTAGCATTTCATCTGTTGTTAATAAATGTTGATCTGGTGCTTCAGTATTCTTTCTTAATTCATCATCTCTTATATATAATGGATGTCTTTTACCACCTATAGCTTGTGAACATATATAAATATCCCTTATAAGTTTTTGTTCAGGATTAACATAATGACAGTCTCCACTAGCTACTATCATCTTATTTAAACTTTTAGCAGCATCTATTATAGACATTACTATCTCTTTCAATCTTTTTTCATCAACTATAGAGTTAACATCTATTAAATGTTTATAGCATTCTAATGGTTGTATTTCTACATAATCATAATATTTTAATGCTTCTATTAGTTCTTCTTCACTTCCAGTACAAGCTATATCAAATACTTCTCCTTTAGTACAACTTGTTCCTAATAGTAAATTTCCATTAGCATGTCTTTTAGTTATTTCTTCTCTTATTATTCTTGGTTCAGCTACAATATTATTACTTGTTGATTTAGCATTATAAGATAAATAATCTATATGTGATAATGTAACTAATTCAAACATTTCTTTTAATCCTGCAGCATTTTTAGCTAATACTGTTATATGTTTAGTATATACTTTATTAAAACAACTGCTGTCTTGCATATTTGCTAAATCTTTAAGTGTTTTTATTTCTTTTAATTCATTTAACATATTCATATATACTTGTGCTAGTACTTCAGCATCATAATCTGCTCTATGTGCTCCATTTCCAGATTCATAGTTTACTCCATACATTTTAGCTAAATTACCTAATTTATGTCCTTTTCTTTCTGAATGTAATGACCATGATAAGTGTAGCGTATCTACTACTGGGTTCATCAATGGTTTTCTTCCTAGTCTTTTTAATGTTTGGTTTAAGAATCCATAATCAAAAGTAGCATTATGTGCTACTAATATATTATCTCCAATAAATTCTAATATTTGATCAATACAGTCTTCTATTGGTTGTGCTGAATCTACTTGTGCTTGTGTTATATGAGTTAATCCCATAGTAAAAGCACTTAATTGAACTGGTGGTTTTATAAATAATTGTAGTGACTTTTTAATATCTCTATTTTGCATTATCTGTGCACCAAACTCTATTATATGATCAAAGCGTGGTGATAGTCCTGTAGTTTCTAAGTCGAATATACAATAGGTTCCTTCTTCTAATGCTATATCTGTTGCATTTCTTACTATCTTTAAGACTGGGTCTACCATATTCATTTCTAGCCCATATATCATCTTAAATTGATCATCCTTATCCCTTTTAGCATTTATTGCTTCTACTGCATGTTGTGCTTTAGGAAAGCTTTGTACTACTATATGATCTGTTACTGCTATTGCTTTATGTCCCCATTTAGCTGCTGTCTTTATATATTCTACTACATCACTTACTCCATCCATTTCACTTAACTTAGTATGTGTATGTAACTCTACTCTTTTAGTATCTGCATTATCCAACCTTATCTTTTCTTCTTTAACTTCAATAAGATCTACTTTAAGTACTAAATCTCTAATATACGTATCATACTCTACATTACCATAGCATGCTATATAATCTCCTATATGTAAAGATTCTAGTACTTCTAATGTTACATTACCTCTTTCAAATCTTTTCATTATAAGTGCATCATCTTCATCAGCTATCCATATAGTTTGTATATTCTTTCCACTCTTTAATGTCTTAGTTTCTGTATTAAATACTTTACCTATAATTTTAACACTATAACAAGCTTCAACAATATCCTTTATTGGATAATACATATAATCATTATAATTCTTTTTCTTTTTATTTACGAATCCTTCTTTTTTATCATCATAACTTCTACTTACATTTTCATTATTAACTGGTCTTTCTACTATCTTTACTGGTTCTACATTCTTTATATAATCTTCAGTAGTAATCTTTAATTGAATTCCAACCTCACCTAAATAATCTTCTATAAAATGTGCATTCTGTATCGCATTATCTTTTTTAGCTTCATCACTATATCTATAAAATAAATACTTATTTTCTAA
>JAVXTN010000028.1:0-9706 GCA_036642635.1 Erysipelotrichaceae bacterium | reverse complement strand
ATTTAGTTAATACATTTAAAACAATAAATGATGTCGACATCCCTTATAAGATAACAGAAAGAAGACCTGGAGATATTGCCGCTTGCTATGCAGACCCTAAAAAGGCACACGATGAACTAAACTGGGAAGCTAAATTAGACATTAATGAAATGTGTAAAGATGCTTATAATTTTGTAATTAATACATTATATAGTAAGCAACAATAAGTAAAATAATATAAGTATAATATATGATGGTGAAGATGACCTTAATAAGGTCATCTTTTTTATATGGATATAATTTAGTAAGAAATTAATAAACATTTAGACAAAATACTTTTTATTCTTTCTTTTTATTGAGATGTGCATTATACTATATATATAGATAAGAGGTGTAATATGTCCACATTTAGAAATGAATTTGAGGCTTACATTGAAAAATTTAAAAAAGATGAATCTTACTTAGAAGATATCAAAAGATTATTCGATGATAAAAGAATAGATACGATAGAAGCACAGGAATTATCTGATGTTTTTTTAAATGTCTCTGAAGCATGTGGATATTTTAAATCAATTGGGTATGCTTATATAATTAAAACTTGGATAGCGTATGCTAGAGTAGATTATCAATTAGCAGAAGAATGTAATAAACAAGCGGAAATAGTATTTAAAACATTAGAAGAAGCTGAAAAGAACCTAGGAATGCTAGCAGTAGTAAATAATAAACTATTAATATTTATAGCATTAGATAATTTAGAAAGAGCATATGAACAAACAAGAATAGGATACTATTTTGCAGGACTATGTAATAGACAAACAGATTTAGTATATTATATGAGTACAGCATCAAATATACTATGTGAAATAGGATTAGTAGATAAAGCAGTTAAAGCTATTATACCATTTGTTAAAAGTAGAAAAGAAATAGGATTAAGCTGTTACCTACAAGTAATACATGATCTATGTATATATAATTTAAAATTAGAGAACTATGAAGAAGTAAGAAACTATTTAGAAATAGTAGAAGAAGAAGCTAAAACTATAGCTGAATATGATATATACTTTAATGCAATAAGATGTGAACTATCATTACAATATGGACAAAATGATGATGCATTAAAATATATAGAAGAAATAAATAAAAGAAATAGTATATTAAATGAAAATGCAAGATGTAGACTATATGCATCATTAGCACAAGCAAGATATAATGCAGCAATAAAGAATATAGATGAAGCAGTAAGTAATTATATTAAAGTAATAAACAGTTTAAATTATTTTTTAGGAATAGAAGCAGAAATATTAGAAGAAGTATCTAAAGTATATGCAGAAGATAAAGACTATTTAGAAGCATACTTTCATATGAAAGGAGCACAAGAAAAAAGAGATAAATACTTAGTATTAAAGAAAACATTACAAAATCAAGACAGAGAAGACAATTGGGAAGACTTTACAGCAACTATGTATCAATCATTATATGAAAGAACTAATATACTAACAACTATAGCACAAAAGATATTAGCTACATTAAATTTTGCAGAGATATATAAAGAATTACATGAAAATATAAATAAGATAGTAGCAGCAGATGCAATGTCTTTATTAGTATATGATAAAGAATGTGGGAAATACTGTTATGCAATAGATACATTAAAAGGAAGAACAAGACATGATACAGTAGATATTAAAAGTAATAATAGTTTAGTAGGATACTGTATAAATAATAAAAAAGAATTGTTTTTAAATAATGCTAAATTACAACAATTAGATTATATAAAAGAAGAAGATAAAGCATTAGTAGATAGTGAAGTTAATGCATTAATATATATACCAGTTTATTCTAATGCGATGGTTACTGGAGCTTTATGTGTAGAAAGTTATTCTTATAATGGGTTTCAAGATTATGAGATAAACCTATTAAAGATATTAGCAGATTATATAGGGATTGCTTTAGATAATGCTAAGAATTATACACAAGCTATAAATACTAGTAATCATGATTTCTTAACTGGGATGTTAAATAGAAATGGGTTTATAAGAAGTGCTGATTTAGTAATAAATAATATTAAGAAAAGAGGGGGACATGTAGGTATATTAATGATGGATTTAGATGATTTTAAACATATTAATGATACTTATGGACATGTTAAAGGGGATGATGTAATAAAGACGGTTTCACAAAAGATAGGTGTTTGTTTATCTATGCATGAAGCGGTTGGAAGATATGGGGGAGAAGAGTTTGTAGCAGTTATACCTGTTGAGTCTGTGAGGGAGTTAGCTTATATAGGAGATACTGTAAGAAAGAGTGTACAGAATACTAGGATGTTAGATACTGGAGGGAAGGGACAAAAGTTATTGAGTTGTTCAATAAGTGTAGGGGGATATTTTGGAGATGCTAATGAGAGTTTAGTTAGTAGTATAGATAAGGCTGATCAAGCTTTATATATAGCTAAACAGAATGGTAAGAATTGTATAAAGATATATAATGATGAGTTTAAATAAATAAAGATATGGTGATATCAATACCTTAGGGTATTGATATTTTTTATATTGGGTAGGATATATTAAATATAATGTATATAGGTAGTAGGGTGATATTATTAAATGTATAAGATGTAATAATACTGATGATAGATTGTTCTTTACTGATGAGTTGGGTACTTATTGTAGGAAGTGTATTATGTTTGGTAGAGTTAATGTTGATGAAGTGGTTAATAAGGTTGTTAAGTTAAGTGTTAATAATAAGGTTGCTAGTATAAAGTTAGATTATCCTTTAACTGATAAACAGTTGATTGCTACTAATAAACTTATGGAGTATTTAAAGCTTAAGAATAATGTTTTGGTGTTTGCTGCTTGTGGGGCTGGTAAGACTGAAATAGTTATGGAACCTATTAAATATTATTTAAATGAACATAAGAAGGTTTGTTTTGCTATATCAAGGCGACAGGTAGTCCTAGAGATACGAGAAAGACTAGCTAAGGCATTTACTAATATGAAAGTAATATGCGTTTGTGAAGGACATACAAGAGTTATAGACGGAGACATAATAGTATGTACTATGCATCAACTACATCGTTACCCTAACTGCTTTGACCTACTTATAATGGATGAAGTTGATGCATTTCCTTATAAAAACAATGATGTGCTCCATGCAATAGCGCATCATTCATCGCTTGGACAAGTTATATACCTAAGTGCTACGCCAGATCTAATTATGTTAAAAGAAGTTAAAGAAAACAAATTAAAGATGGTAGAACTATTCCAAAGACCACATAAACATCCATTAGTAGAACCAACTATTAGGCAAGGCATCTTGCTATATAGGTATTATATGTTATATAGGTTTTTAAAGGATCATCATTTAAATAAGATTCAAGTGCTAATTTATGTGCCAACTAGAGCTATGGCACATAAATTAGCTAATAGATTAAATATTGTATATAGGGTTAAAGCTATTACTAGTACTACTAGTAATAAGGATGAAATAATTAAAGAATTTCATGAACATAAATATGAAGCTTTAGTATGTACAACTATCTTAGAAAGAGGAATAACTATAAAAGGAGTAGATATAGTAATATTAGATGCTGATCATCTAGTATTTGATTGTGCTTCACTTATCCAAATTATAGGAAGAGTTGGAAGAAGTATTGATAAACCTAGTGGTGAAGGTTTATTTATAATTAAAAGAAGAACAGGAGAAGTCAATGCATGCATATCTACAATAAAAAGGATGAACCTCAATGCTTGATATGTAATGAACACATTACATATCAAGCAAGTATTGAACAATTCTTATTTCCTAATAATTTAATATGTGGTAACTGTATTAAATTATTAGGAAGTGTTAATAAGATTTATAATATCCTAGGTATAAACATCCATGCACTCTATTTATACACTCCATTCATGGAAACAACATTATTCCAATATAAAGAATGCCATGATACTGCTTTAGCTGCGATATTTCTTAAACCATATATTAAAGAAATTATCGACAAATATCGCAGCTATACTATAGTTTATATGCCATCATCTAAAAGCAAAAATAAAGAAAGAGGATTCTTTGCATTAGACAGGATGTTTAAGGACATTGGTATGGCTAAGGTAGAGCCATTTAGGAAGAATAAGAGTTATAAACAATCTTTACAAAATGAAGAGAATAGAAGAAATATAGAGCATATTATAGAAAGAGATGAGCATATAATATTACCAGATACACCACTACTGTTAGTAGATGATGTAGTAACTAGTGGCAATTCTATAAGATGGGCTAAACATCTATTAGAAGAACATAAATACAAAGTAGATGTGCTATGTATAGCAATACATCCAGGACTTGTAGAAAAATGTCGAACTAATATGATTGAAATAAGTTCATAAATTAATATAATTTAAAAGAAAAGAAGGTGAAGTAATGATTGGTAAAGTTAAATGGTTTAATGCAACTAAAGGCTTTGGTTTTATAGAACAAGAAGAAGGAAAAGATGTATTTGTTCACTATTCACAAATAGAACAATTAGGCTATAAAACATTAGAAGAAGGAAACGAAGTAGAATTTGAATTAATTAACTCTGATAAAGGCTTACAAGCTAAAAATGTTGTTAAGGTTTGATTCGTAAAAAACATATTGCATTTTTAGCACTTGATTGGTATAATGTCAATATGTAGTTGAATGCAACAGCATAGAAAGGTATAGGATAGGAAGAAATGCAAGGTAAAGTTAAAATGTTTAACCAAGAAAAAGGCTTCGGTTTCATTACGTTGGATGATGGTAAAGATGTATTCTTTCACTACTCTCAATTAATGATGGAAGGTTTCAAAACAATTGAAAATGACGCACTAGTTGAATTCGAAGTAGCTGATACAGACCGTGGCTTACAAGCACATAATATCGTTAAACTATAAGACAGAAAAGTGAGTATACTCACTTTTTTGTTTACATAGATATATATAAAAGATACAATAGAAGAGTAAATGCTTCATAGGAGGACAAATTATGGCAGGATTATTTGAAAAATTATTTAACGGAGAGAAGAAAAGATTAAAAGAATTAGAAGAAATAGCAAACAATGTAGAACTTCTAAGAGAGGAAACAGCAGCTTTAAGTGATGACGATCTAAAAGCTAAAACTGCTGAATTTAAACAAAGAATTAATGAAGGTGCAACTACGGATGATTTAATGGTTGAAGCCTTTGCTGTAGCAAGAGAAGCATCTAAAAGAGTTATAGGTGAATTCCCATATCTAGTACAGATTATGGGAGCAGCAGCTATGCATAAAGGTGATATAGCAGAAATGAAAACTGGAGAAGGAAAAACCTTAACTTCAGTTCTTTGTGTATATCTAAATGCATTAGCACAAGAAGGAGTACATGTAGTAACAGTAAATGAATATCTAGCAGAACGTGATGCAAACTGGATGGGTAAAATCCATGAATTCTTAGGATTAAGCGTATCAGTAAATAAACGTGATCTAACAACATTCTATAAAAGAAAAGCATATGCATGTGATATAACTTATACAACTAACTCAGAACTAGGCTTTGATTACCTAAGAGATAACATGGTAACAAAGAAAGAAGAAAGAGTAATGCGTGGACTAAACGTAGCTATTGTAGATGAGGTTGACTCAATCTTAATTGATGAATCTAGAACGCCATTAATTATAAGTGGAGGAGCAAGACAAACAGCTAATCTATATAAACAAGCAGATACTTTTGCTAAACGCTTAAGTGAAGAAGATTATGAAATAGATGAAAAAACTAAAGCTATTCAATTAAGTGAACAAGGAGTAACAACAGCTGAAAAAGCATTTAAAATTACTAACTTATATGATCTAGAACATACACAACTAGTACATCATATACAACAAGCATTAAAAGCAAACTTTATTATGAAGAATGAAGTAGAATATGTAGTACAAGATGGTGAAATAGTATTAGTAGATCAATTCACAGGTAGACTAATGAAGGGTAGAGCATACTCAGATGGATTACATCAAGCAATAGAAGCAAAAGAAGGAGTTAATGTTAAACAAGAAACAAGTACATTAGCTACTATAACTTACCAGAACTTCTTTAGATTATATGCTAAATTAGCAGGAATGACTGGAACTGCTAAAACTGAAGAAGAAGAATTCTTATCTATATACAATATGAGAGTAGTAGAAATTCCTACTAATAGCCCAGTAATTAGACAAGATTTAAGAGATGCAGTATTTGCTAAAGAATCAGCTAAATTTAATGCATTAGTTGATCAAATAGTAGAACTATATGCAACAGGAGAACCAGTTCTAGTAGGTACTATCTCAGTAGAAACTAGTGAATTAGTAAGTAAATTATTAAAAGCTAAAAAAATACCTCATGAAGTATTAAATGCTAAGAATAATGCAAGAGAAGCAGAAATTATAGCAAAAGCAGGACAAGTTAAATCAGTAACGATTGCTACTAACATGGCAGGAAGAGGAACTGATATTAAGCTATCTGATGAAGCTAGAGCATTAGGAGGATTAGTAGTATTAGGAAGTGAACGTCATGATTCTAGACGTATAGATAACCAATTAAGAGGAAGAAGTGGAAGACAAGGAGATCCTGGTTTCTCACGTTTCTACGTATCTTTTGAAGATGAAATCATGGTAAGATTCGGTGGAGAAAAAGCTAAGAAAGTTTTATCTGGAGCAATGGGTGAACAACAATTAGAATCATCAATCGTATCTAAACTAATAGAAACAGCACAAAAAAGAGTAGAAGGCTATAACTTTGATATACGTAAATCATTACTAGAATATGATGATGTATTAAGACAACAAAGAGAAATAATGTATGACCAAAGAAACTATGTACTAGAAAATGAAGATGTACATGGAGTAGTAAATGATATGTTTAGTAGAGTTATATCAAGTGTAGTAGATGCTAATGTAGAAGAAACACACCATAACTTAAACGTAAACGCAGAAACATTAATCCAAGGATTAGAAGTATTAGGAATCGATAACGTTACTCTAGTAGCAGCAGACTTCGATAATAAAACTATGGATGAAATAAAAGAAGTATGTATAAACTATGTCTGGAATGTTTACGACAGTAAAATTGCAGACATCAGAGAAAGCTTTGCCCCTTATGAAAGAGACATTGTATTAAAAATTATGGACCGTAACTGGATCGATCATATAGATATGATGGCAAAGCTTAGAGATGGAATTCACTTAAGATCATATGCACAAGATAACCCATTACAAGCTTATATTAAAGAAGGCTATGATATGTTTGAAGATATGATGCAAAAAGCAGCACGTGAAATTCTATTCTTATGTTTAAAAATTAAAGTAGAAAGACAACCAGTTAAACCTACTAATAAACCATTAGAAAAACCAACAACTAAAGCAGCTACTAAAGCACATGCTAAAGCAGCAGCAAAAGCAGAAGCTAAAGCTAAAGGTAAAACAACTAAGAATGAAAGTAAGACTAAGAAATAATGGAACTATATGAAATTAATCAAGGAATAGAAATTTATGAAGTGAAATTAAAAGCACTAGGAGAATCTCTTTGACTTAGATTATAAAAGATTAAAGATTGAAGAATTAACAGCTTTAAGCTATGAAGATAGCTTTTGGAATGATAATAAAAAAGCTCAAAAAGTAATAAGAGAATTAAATACATTTAAAACTGTAGTAGAAGATTATACTAAATTAGTAGAAGGATTTAAAGAGTTAAAAGAAACTAGTGAAGTTATAAAAGAAACTAATGATAAAGAACTATTGTTATTAGGAGTAGAAGAATACTTAGAACTAGTTAAACTATTTGAAGAATTTGAAATTATGATATTGTTATCACATGAATATGATCATAGTAATGCTATAATTGAACTACATCCAGGAGCTGGTGGAACAGAAGCCAATGACTGGGTAGAAATGCTATATAGAATGTATACAAGATGGGCTAATAAAAAGAACTTTAAAGTTAGTGTATTAGATTATCTAGCAGGTGAAGAAGCAGGAATTAAATCTATAAGCTTCTTAATTGAAGGAGATCTAGCCTATGGTTATTTAAAAGGCGAAAAAGGAATACACAGACTAGTAAGGATATCACCCTTTGATTCATCAGGAAGAAGACATACTACCTTTGCTAGTGTTGACGTAATGCCCCAATTTAACGATGAAATAGAAATTAATTTAGATCCTAAAGATTTAATAATAGATACACATCGAGCAAGTGGAGCAGGAGGACAACACATAAATAAAACAGATAGTGCAGTTAGAATAACACATATTCCAACTGGATTAATAGCATCATGTCAAGACGGAAGATCACAACATGAAAATAAAGAATCAGCACTAAATGTATTAAAATCAAGATTATATCAAAGAGTAATTGAAGAGCAAGCAACTAAAGTAGCTGAAATTAAAGGTGAACAAAAACTAATTGAATGGGGATCCCAAATTAGATCCTATGTATTCTGTCCATATACTATGGTAAAAGATTTAAGAAGTAGTTATGAAACAACAGATACAGCAGGAGTAATGGATGGAGACCTAGACAACTTCATATTTGCATATTTAAAAGAACTAATAAAATAAGTTAAATCTTAAGTTTTTTTGGAGGTATTTTATGAAAAAAGAAAATATTATTGATGCTATAGTAATTACATTAGGGAACTTTCTGCTAGCAGCAGGAGTTTCCTTCTTTATATTACCCAATGATATATTATCAGGAGGACTAGCAGGATTAGCAATAGCTTTAAAACCTATATTAGGAATATCACCCACAATGTTTATTAACTTATGCATGATAATATTTTATATTATAGGTGCAATAGTCTTAGGAAAGAAATTTGCTTATAGAACAGCACTAAGTACTATTCTATTCCCACTCTTCTTAGAAATACTAAGCCCTTATGGTGCTAGTGTCCATTTAACAGACAGTATAATGCTAGCTAGTATATATGGTGGTGCACTAATGGGTAGTGGAATAGGACTAGTCTTTAGGATGGGAGGAGCAACTGGAGGTATGGATATACCTCCATTGATCATCCATAAATATACTAGTATTCCACTACCAACACTAGTGCTAATAGTAGATGCATTAACTGTCTTATTAGGAGCATTAGTATATGGTATAGAAGCAGCACTAGTAGGACTAATAGCAGTATGGGTATCATCTTATATGGTAAATAAAGCTATATTATTAGGAGCCCATGAAAGTAAATCAGTAATGATAATAAGTGATAAATATGAAGAAGTATGTAAAGAAATTACACAAACAATGGGAAGAGGAGTAACTATAATTAATGCTAAAGGTGGATACTCTAATGAAAATAAACCAGTATTAATGATAGCTATAAGTAAAAAACAATTCCCAACATTAGATAAAATAGTTAAAAGAATAGATCCTAACTCATTTATGATAGTAAGTGATGCTCAAGAAGTCCATGGATTAGGATTTACTTATAAAGAAGAAATATAGTTATATAATAATCTAAATAACTAATATGTAATATTATATTCGTTATTAGGTATGAATTGAATTTATAAGATTAAAATTTAATAATATTTCCAGTTCTATTTATTACAAAATAGAACTTTTTTATGTTATAATATTACCATTGAAGAGGTGATTCAATGATACTCATAGAAAATGTATCTAAAGCATATAAAAATGGAGTTCAAGCATTAAAGAATATTAACTTACACATTAGCGCTGGAGAATTCGTTTATATAATAGGACCTACTG
>JAVXTN010000027.1:0-9997 GCA_036642635.1 Erysipelotrichaceae bacterium | reverse complement strand
AGATGGGTGTCCTTTTAATTTCTTCTACTTTAGTTTTATCTTTAGTGAATAATAGTATTATAAAAGTTTTATTTTCTCGTGAACGTCCTTGTGTTTTTAATGATAGTTTAATTGTTTGTCCTAGTTCTTTTTCGATGCCTAGTGGTCATTCGTTAACTAGTTTTGCTGCTGCAACTATTATTTATCATTATAATAAGCGATTTGGGATTGGTGCTTATATTTTGGCTTGTTTAATTGCTATTTCACGTGTTTATTTGGGTGTTCATTATCCTAGTGATGTTATTATTGGTGGTTTGCTTGGAGTTTTGTTAGTCATTATATTCTTTAAAAAGGTCGGTAGATAGATATCGTTCTCCTGTATCTGGTAGTAATACTACAATATTTTTTTTATTGTATTTTGTTGTATTAGCTATTAGTTTTGCAGCATAGACTGCGGCACCGCTCGATATTCCAGCCATGATTCCTTCTTTTAATGCTAGATCTTTTGCTGTACTTATAGCAGTTTCATCTTCTACTAGTACATATTCATCTATCAAGTATGTTTCAAGAATATCAGGTACAAAGCCTGCTCCTATGCCTTGAATCTTATGTTTTCCTTTAATACCTTGTGATATTATTGGTGATGTTGCTGGTTCTACTCCGATAATTTTAATGTTAGGATTAAAGGATTTAAGAACCTTTGCTACGCCGGTAATGGTACCTCCTGTACCAATACCGGCTATGAATATGTCGATGTTGTTATTGGTTGCTTGAAGGATTTCTTTAGCAGTATTAAGGGAATGTGCATTAGGGTTGGAGCTATTTATGAATTGATGAAGTACTAATGAATTTGGTATAGTAGTAGCAAATTCATTAGCTGCTTCAATAGCTCCTTTCATTCCGGTTGCACCGGGTGTAAGTTTAAGTATTGCGCCATAGCCCTTTAAGAGTTTACGTCTTTCAATACTCATTGTATCTGGCATAAATAGTACTAACTTATATTTTAGTACTGAACTAATAAGGGCTAAAGCAATACCAAGGTTACCACTAGTAGCTTCTATTAATGTTGTTTCAGCATTAATTCTTCCTGCTTTTTGAGCATCTATAATCATTTGATAAGCAGCTCTATCTTTAACACTACCACTAGGGTTAAAACTTTCTACTTTAGCTAATACTGTATTATTGTATTCATTAGTAGTTATATTATTTAAACGTACTAGAGGAGTATTTCCAATTGTTTCTAAAATGTTGTTATAAATTTTTGTCATAGTAAATCCTCAACTTTCTTAATTCCTACTGGAATACTAGGAATTATAAAGCATCACTATATGAATGTCAACACTAAAATCAATAATTCCTACAATTTCACTAGGAATTATTGATTTTAGTAATAAAATAAGTTAAACTACTATAGAGGTGATCCTATGAAACTATCAACTAAAGGTACTAACGCAATGCTAGCTCTCTTTAATATGGCACTAATTTATCCTAATAAATTAGTGTCAATTAACGAGCTAGCGATGCTTAGTAATATTAGTCCTAAATATTTAGAACAGATTTTTTATAGTTTAAAAAGAGATAATATTATCACGAGTAAACGTGGTGCTGCTGGTGGCTATAGCTTTGCTAAGCCACTTAGCAGGATCAGTGTTTATGAAATTCTGTGCTCCTTAGAAGGAACTATGGAGCCTGTGAAGTGCTTAAATGAAGTTGAGTGCTCTAGAGCACAAGTATGTAGAACTAAACCAATATGGAATGCTATGCATACTAAAATGATAATGCTAATGAAGTCAATAACATTAGAACAACTAGTAAAGGATTATGGTGATAATAATGAAACTATCAACTAAAACTAGATATGCTACTAGGGCGCTATTAGTGCTTTCAACAAGCAGTAATCCGATAGCTATTAAAGATATATCAGATGATCAATCAATCTCAGCACGATATCTAGAAAACATCTTTTCTAAACTTAAAGCATCTAAACTCATAACTAGTAGTATCGGTAATAATGGAGGCTATATCTTAGCTAAAAAACCTTCAGAAATAAGTATATATGATATATCACTATCAGTAGATGGCCCCCTACAAATAGCTAATATAAACACTAATAATAAACATGAACAATACTTATATAAACAAATCTATAATCCTATAGAAGAACTATTAATAGAATATCTAAAATCTATTGATCTTACAGCAATAGAAACCATAGATTTAGAAAGTATATAGCTAAGCGCCTTAAGCGCATAGTATATAAGTATATATATCTAAGCGCCTTAAGCGCATAGTATATAAGTATATATAGCTAAGCGCCTTAAGCGCATAGTATATAAGTATATATAAAATACAAAAGAAGATACTAAATTTTAGTATCTTCTTTTGTAAACTTTTTAGAAAGCTTAGCATTACTAAGCATTAACTTTAATCTATTCTCTTGATTAATTGGAGAAGCACTAGGATCATAATCAACAGCAACAATATTAGCCTTAGGATAACTAGCCTTAATCTTGCGCATCATACCCTTAGCAATAATATGATTAGGCAAACAACCAAAAGGCTGTGTACAAACAATATTATCAACACCACTATCAAGCAACTCAATCATCTCACTAGTTAATAACCAACCTTCACCCATCTTAACACCCTTAGAAATATAAGGCTTACCAAGATCTTCCATAATAGAGAATGGAGTAGGAGATTTAAAACGCCCCTGAGCATCAATAGCATGCTTCATCTTACCCTGCATATATTCTATATATCTAATACCAAGTTTACAAGAAAATTGACCCTTAGAATTAAGACCATAAAGCTTATTATCAATCGTAGAATTACGTAAACAATACAAGAAGAAATCAAGAACAGGAGATAAAACAGGTTCAGCACCCTCACTCATTAAAAACTTTTCAAGATTGTTATTACCAAGCGGTGCATATTTCATATAAATCTCACCAACAATACCAACTCTAATTTTAGGTTCACTACTAACCTTAATTTCAGCAAAGTCATGTAAAAGTTCACGATAGTTATGTGTAACCCTTAAAAATTTAGGACTATGAAATTGTTCACAAAGCTCCTCACACCAAATATTAATAATCGCTTCCGTATCACCTTCATGTAATTCATAAGGCATAACCTGGTTACTAATCCACATTAACATATCACCATAAATAATTGCAAAAATAATCTTTACTAACATTTTAGTAGTAAGTTTAAAACCAGGATTCTTTTCTAAACCAGAAAAGTTAATAGAAATAACCGGAACCTGAACAAACCCACTCTGTTTTAAAGCTTTACGTAATAAATATATATAATTGGAAGCACGACAACCACCTCCAGTTTGAGTAATAAATAATGCAGTAGTATTAGGATCGTAATTACCACTCTTTAAAGCATCTATCATTTGACCAATAACTAATAAAGCAGGATAACAAGTATCATTATGAACATTCTTAAGCCCTTCATCAATGATTGCTTGACCATCAGTTTTTAATAACTCTACTTTATAACCCTCTGATATTAAAATATCATAAACCATTTTAAAATGAATAGGCAACATACTAGGAATAAGAATAGTATGAGTTTTTTTCATTTCAGGTGTAAACTTTGGATATTCATTCATATTATTTTCTCTCCTCCATAGCAGCAAGTAAAGATCTAATTCTTATTTTAATTGCTCCTAGATTATCTATTTCATCTATTTTTATTTGTGTATAAAGACGATGTGCATCTTGTAATATAGATTTAACTTCATCTGTTGTTACTGCATCTATTCCACAACCAAAACTAACTAGTTGTACTAATTCTACATTACTATGAGTAGTTACATATTTAGCTGCATTATACATTCTAGCATGATATGTCCATTGATTTAAGATATTTAAACGATCATAAGGTAATATAGGTCTTATACTATCTTCACTTATAACAACAAAACCTAAGGAATTTAATAACTTATGTATACCATGATTAATTTCAGGATCTATGTGGTATGGACGTCCTGCTAAAACTATAACATTTTTATCATTAGCTAATGCATAGTTTAAGGCTTTTTCTCCAGCTGTGAATACTTGTTCTTTATATGTAGCATATGCGCTATATGCGCTAGTTGAGGCAGCTTCTAGTTTTTGTTTACTTATATTAATTCCTTGTAGTTTTAAGTATTGCATCATTTTCTTATTGAATCTTTTAGGATCATCTAAAGCTAAGTATGGATATAGGAATGGTATATCTTCTAAATTCATATTAGCACTAATTACTTCTGGATAATAAGCTACTACTGGACAATTAAAGTGGTTATCACTTATATGTTCTTCAAAGTTATAAGTTAAACATGGATAGAATATACGATCAACCTTCTTATTAATTAATGACTGAATATGTCCATGTACTAATTTAGCTGGATAGCATACAGTATCACTTGATATTGTATGTTGTCCAAGTAGATATAGTTGTTTATTAGAACGATCACTATATACTACTTCAAAGCCTAATTCTGTTAAGAATGTATGCCAGAAACTTACATTTTCATACATATTAAGTACCATAGGGATACCGATTGTTCCAAGAGGGGATTTAGTATTTGCTTCATTTGATAGTGTTGCATAACTAGTTATCATATCATATTTAGTTTCGTATAAATTAGGTAAATCTGTAGTAGTTATTGTATTACCTGTAGGTTTTTCACATTTGTTACCTGCGATATGACGGCTTCCATCAACGAATTTATTAATGGTTAGATTACAGTGGTTTGTACATCCTTTACAGTTAATAGCTGATGAAGTATGAGTAAAACTTTGTAGTTCTTTTAATGATAGTAATGTAGAAGCTTTAACTTTATGTTTCTTAGCATACATTGCAGCACCAAAGGCACCCATTAGACCAGCGATTGAAGGACGAATTACATTCTTACCAAGTTCTACTTCAAAACTACGTAGGACTGTATCATTTAAGAATGTACCTCCTTGAACAACTATGTTGTTTCCTAAATCGTTAACATCTTTAATTCTTATTACTTTATATAGAGCGTTCTTAACTACACTAGTAGCTAGACCAGCAGATATATCTTCAATACTAGCACCATTCTTTTGAGCTTGTTTAACACTTGAATTCATAAATACAGTGCAACGTGTTCCTAGATCAACAGGTGATTGGCCTTTAAGACCTAATGAAGCAAATTCTGATATATCATAGCCTAAAGATTTAGCAAAAGTTTCTATAAAAGAACCACAACCTGATGAACAAGCTTCATTAAGAATTATATCATCAATAGATTCATCTTTTATTCTAAAGCATTTCATATCTTGACCACCAATATCTATAATGAAATCTACTTTAGGATTAAAATATTTAGCAGCACTATAATGTGCTATAGTTTCTACTACACCAAAATCTACATGAAAAGCTTTACGCATAAGTTCTTCACCATATCCAGTAACAGCACAAGAAGCTATTTTAATATTATTACCACATTCATTATATATATGAATTAATTGTTCTTTTATAACATCGATAGGACTACCTTGATTACTAGAGTAATTACTATAAAGTATTTCATTATTAGGTGTCATTAATACAATTTTAGTAGTAGTACTTCCTGCATCAATTCCTAAATAAGCTTCTCCTATGTATTCAGCTATATTTATATATTTAACATTTGATTTACTATGTCTATTTTGAAATAAACGATAAGCTTCTTCATTTATAAATAGTGGAGGTAATCCTTTATTTTCAATCTTTGTATTTATAACTTTAGTAAATCTTTGTAATAAATCTGTATAACTATATTCATCTTTAGTATCTATAGCATAAGTAGCAGCTCCTAATGCTATATAGTATGGAGCTAAATCTGGAAATATAGCTTTATCTTTATCTAATTTTAGTGTTTCTATAAAACGTTGTTGTAGTCCTTTAAGAAAACTTAAAGGACCTCCAAGGAAGAGTACATTTCCTTCAATGTCTCTTCCTTGTGCCAAACCAGCTATGGTTTGGTCAACAACGGCTTGAAAGATAGAAGCAGCTATATTTGCTTTGTCTGCTCCTTGGTTAATTAGGGGTTGTATATCAGTTTTAGCGAATACTCCACATCTTGATGCTATTGGGTATAATTTTGTATGCTGTAATGATAATGCATCTAATTCATTTGGGTTTAAATTTAATAGTGATGACATCTGATCAATGAAGGCTCCAGTTCCACCAGCACAAGTTGAATTCATTCTTTCTTCTAGTGTTCCTTTTAGGAAGATGATTTTTGCATCTTCTCCACCTAATTCAATTACTACATCACTTTCTGGTGCGAATTTTCTAACTGCTCCAGCAGTTGCGAATACTTCTTGGACAAAACTTATTTCAGCTATTTTAGCTAGACCTAGACCAGCAGATCCAGTTATTGATGCTTTAATGCTATGGTTACCGAATGTTTCTCTTAATTCTACAAGTTTATCTAATGCCATTTCACGTACACGTGACATATGACGTTCATAACTTTTATATACTATATCGTTGTTATCATCTAGTACAACTGCTTTAATTGTAGTTGAACCGATATCTAATCCTAATTTATAACTCATGTTAATCCTCCATAAATTCTGTAATATGTTCAATCAAATGAACAAGTAAGTTATTTACCTCATCTATTGAATGAGGATTTTGATGTTCTAATACACCATATGTAGTGCTAGTAATCATATCTAATATAATTATTAATTTATTAAATGCACATTCAACACTACAATGATTATTTTTTAAATAATCTACAAAGTTAAGTAGCGTAGGAGTTAAATCCTTAATACTAACAATGCATTGAAAGTGATTTTGAAAAAGAAATGCTAACGTAGTAGGGTTAACTATAAAGTAATTCATAGCACTCTTAGTTAAGCAAATACTCCAAGCACATTCACTTTCTTTTGACTCTATATATGATTTTGCAGCTATATCATTAAATATACTTATTCCTTTTTTTAGTACACATTCTTTTACGAGAGTATCTTTATCTTTATAATATAAATAAAATGTCCCTTTTGCTATATTAGCTTTTTTTGCTATATCATTTACACTAGTATTATTAATACCATTTTCAATGAATAAATCATTAGCAGCTTCTTCTATAACTAAGGCCTTATTTGTTTTATGCATCCCTTTACCTCACTTCACCTAGTTATTATAAACTTTGAATGACTAACGGTCAATTGTAATGTTACAAATAATATATATGTAAGGGTATTCATTCTATAAATCTACTACTTAATTGTTATTCCTTATAATTTACATGTTATTTGTTAGTTTATTTGAACTAACAAAGTTTCTTTGTCTTTTGATATTTATTCCTTTGTGTTAATTTATTTTCCTTAGTTTTAAAGCCTTTTAGCTCCTTTTGTTAGTTTATTTTAGTCTCCTTGCCATCTTTTTCCTCGATAATCTGTTATAATAAAAGAAATGACAGAAAGGAGTAGAAGATATGATTAATAATTTGAATGAATTAGATGAAGTTTATAACTTACAAAGAACTTCAAAAATTAAATTAAACCTTAATGATATAAACTATAGAATTAAATTACTTAATAAATTAAGTAATTTAATTCAAAGAAATGAAGAGGAACTAATGGAAGCTTTAAGCTTTGATTTAGGTAAATCAAAGCAAGAAGCTTATATGAGTGAATTTGCAATTGTTTATCAAGAAATTAATTATTTTATAAAGAATTTAAAGGGGATTAGTCGTGATAAATTTGTAAGAACACCAATAAGTTTATTACCAGGATATAGTAAGGTTATAAGTAGTGCTTATGGCCAAGTGTTAATATTGGCACCATGGAATTATCCTATTAATTTATCATTAGTACCTTTGATTGGAAGTATTGCTGGAGGTAATAGAACTATATTAAAATTATCTTCACAAAGCGTAAGAACTTCTACGACACTAGCAAGTTTAATTAATAGTAACTTTGATGAATGCATTGTACATGCATTTGTAGGATCTAAAGCAATGGATATTGCTATTATGGAGAAACAATATGATTTCATATTTTTTACTGGAAGTAAGAATATAGCTAAGTTAGTTTACATGAAGGCGGCACAAAATTTAACTCCTGTTGCATTAGAATTAGGAGGTAAAAGCCCTGCAATAGTACACAGTGATGCTAATATTAAAAAAGCAGCAAAACATATAGCATGGGGAAAAACATTAAATGCAGGACAAACATGCGTAGCACCTGATTATGTACTAGTACATGAATCAGTAGCTACAGAATTGATTGCCTACATTAATGACTATTTTAAAATGTTTTTTGGAAAAGAAATATTAAGTAATCCAGAATATGGTAAAATTATTAATAAACATCACTATGAAAGATTAAAGGCATGTCTAACGGATGGAGAAATCTTATGCGGTGGTCGTTATGATGATCTAAATAAAAGAATTGAACCAACAATCATAACTAATGTTAATTCAGAATCAGAACTATTAAATGAAGAAATATTTGGACCAATATTACCTATAGTAACATATAAGTCATTTAATGAAGTAATAAGTTATATTGAAGCGAAAGATCACCCCTTAGCCTTCTATATGTTTAGTAGTAATTCATCATTAATAAATCAAGTACTGCATGAACAAAACTTTGGTGGAGGATGTGTAAATGATTGTGTTATGCACATAGCTAATAAACATTTAAGCTTTGGAGGAATCGGACCAAGTGGAATTGGTAGATACCATGGCATAGCATCCTATAAATGCTTTACCTATGAAAAAAGTATCTATTATAAATGTAATTGGTTTGAAACTAATTTAAAGTATCCACCATCTAATAAATACTATAATAAGCTATCACTAATAAAAAAAATATTCAAATAAAAACGACCTCGCAAGTCGTTTTTATTTGAATATTGAATTATTTTAAAAAAGGGGAGTATTATGAATAAGTTAATAACTACTTCAGGCAAGTTATTACCTTGTTCATAATAACATTTAAATAAATTATTAATGTCGCAAGATTATGTTAAAATATGTAAACGCTTAGATTTCCATAACATAATAAAGAGATGCTAGGGGGGCATCTCTTTATTAAAAAATTATAATGTTTGAAAGGGAAAAATTTAAGAAAAAACATTTTTGTACAAGCACTACCTTGTACTCATAAAGTATACCTTAATAAATCTTATATAATATCAATATATAATGTTAAAGTATGTGAAGCACTTATACAATTCTTCCAGTCAACAAAATAAAAAAAGTGCTAGGACACTTTTTTTATTAAATATTTAAATCTATGATAGGGAGAATTGTATGAAATATATTTTTATAATATTTTTTTCACACATTTACAACGTAGACAAAGGAGGGATGCCTTTATCTGATTACATTATAGAATAATAATATGTTATAACAGTGTAAATTCAGTGTTTAAAAATGTGAATTGGTCAAAAAAATATACCTTTTTTGGTATATTTTATTTAATATGGCCAATTCGAATGATTCAGTAACTTAACCCATGATAATTACTTCATATTTAAACTGATCAATATTATATATATGAAGTAGGATATAGGGGATGAAACTTCATATAACAAGTTACCTTGCATCATCATTATAACAGTACGAAATGTTGTAATATGTCGAACAATGACAAGCTAACATGAAATACTTAAGAAAACGCTTATATTAGTATATATATGGTATAAAACTGTGAAATATAGGCGATAATTCTAATAACGTTTGACTTGGCTAAATCATTATGTTATATTGTGTCAGTTATTGATATACTAACGTGTAAAAATAAGAAAGAAGGTAACAATGACGAAATTTAATGAATTGAATATTAGTGAAGAAATGATTCGCGCAATCGAAGAGATGGGTTATGAAGAAGCAACAGACATACAGGTACAATCCATTCCTTTAATTATGCAAGGTAAAGATGTCCTAGGTCGTTCTAATACAGGTACTGGAAAAACTGCAGCATTTGGTATTCCATGTATCGAAATTGTGGAAGTAGGAACTAAATTTCCACAAGCACTCATTATTGTT
>JAVXTN010000026.1:0-10190 GCA_036642635.1 Erysipelotrichaceae bacterium | reverse complement strand
GGTGAACTAGGAGGTCTATCAATTATAAAAGATAGAATGCTAGGAACAAGCTCTTTAAATCTTTATAACTCTTATACCCTAGCTTTCTATCTATCAATGGGTTTATCTTCTATAGCATTAAGTGAAGAATTATCTGATGAACAAATAGCAGTATTAACTAAACAATTTAATAAATATTATAATTGTGATAGTAATTTAGCTATTAGTGTTTATGGTAGAGTAGAGCTTATGGTTAGTAAATACTGTATGATTAATACTGTATGTAGTGATGGTAGTAAAAAAGGATGTAGTAGATGTAAACAAGATAATAAATATTATATTGAGAATGTTCAGGGACGTAAATTCCCAATATATGGAGATGATTTATGTAATATGCATGTATTAGATAATAAAGTAAGAAATAGAATTAGTAATATAGCTCATTATAATAAGTTAGGAATTAATAATTTTATAATTAATTTATATGATGAGAGTAAAGAAGAATGTGAAATTATAATTGATAAGCTTAAAAATGAAAGCGCATTACAATTATAGCTACTTTTTATACAGATTCAAGGCAGATTTATGACAAACTATTTGAAATCTTACATAGATGTGTTAAAATATTACTTAAGTTACCCTATTAGGAAGAATTGGAAGGTGTATTTATGAAAAAAGTTACTAAGGATGAGTTTAAAACTCTATTACAACAGGCTTGGACTACTAAATTTGAAGGTATTAATGAAGCTAAGTTAATAAAAAAGAATACTAATGCTTTTATATTTGAATTTGTAAAGAATCAAATTGTAGATAATGCAGAGGGAGTATCTTTAGAAATATTAAAAGAGATATTTGCTGGTACGTTAACTGTAGATTTTTCATTATTATCTTATGATCATAAGATGATTGATGAATCTACATTTTGTGTATATGCTAATTGGATGCAAACACTAAATGGTATTCAAAGATATGTTAAAGGTATAAACAATAGTTCTATGCGTTTCTATAATACTTTATATAGTGTATATGGAGAAAGAGGAACTTGGAAAGAAATAGGATTTGCTACTGATGAATTATATGAATTATATAATTATATAGCAGGTTATTTTGATGCAGTTATAGCATTAGTAAAAGAAAATAATGATTATGGTGTTCAGTTAGTTAAAGATAATGTAAAAACAGTTAAACGTTATTTTGAATATTTAGTAGAGTTTAAAGAAACTGTATTGGATAGACGTTTTTCAGCTGAAGATGTAGATTTGAATACTTTATATGCTTCTATTAAGAGACATGAAAGTTATAATAATTATGTGGCTTATCGTTTTACTATGAAGATGTATTTAGATTTTCATGAGAAGTTAAAAAAGAACTTGTCTTTAGTTGGGGATTATAATGGTTTTAATAATATATTAGAGGATTATGAGACTCAATTATCAACGATGGATTTTATTAGTAATGAGTTTGCTAAGGTTAAAGAAGAGTTAGCTGAGACTGAAGCTATCAATTTTACTATTGATGTAAATGGTATTGTTCATGAAGATGGAGAAGTTGAACCTAAGCCAGAAGTTGTTGCTAAGGAAGTAATTATTGAGGATGATGATGATATTAAAGAACTTCAACTTCAATTAGAGAAGTTACAACAAGATGCTAAGGATGCAATTATTCAAAGAGAAAGAGAAGTAGAAGAAGCAGCTAAGGCTGAAGCTATAATTCAAGAAAATCATAAAAAAATTATTGCACAAAATAGATTAGAAAAAGCAGCAGAGGAAAAACGTTTAGCAGCTAAGGCTGCTTTAGAGATGCAAATTGAAGAAGCTAAAAAAGCGATTGAAAAGGGTGAAACTGTAGAAGTAATTAAGACAGTAGAATCTGTTACTATTACTCCTGAAGAAGTATTAGCTCCAGCTCCTGAAGTTGAACTTACTTCTGAAGAAAAGAGTCGTTTAGAAATTGAAAGCATATTAGCTAAATACAATGATGAACCATCTAAACCTAAAGCTAAAGCACAACCAAAAGTTGAGCCAAAAGCTGAACCAAAAGCTGAGCCAAAAGTTGAGCCAAAAGTTGAGCCAAAGCCAGCGCCAACTCCAGTTGTAGCACCAACTCCAGTAGCTGTACCAACTCCAGTAGCTGTACCAACTCCAGTAGCTGTACCAACTCCAGTAGCTGCACCAACTCCAGTAGCTGTACCAACTCCAGTTGTTGCACCAGCTCCAGTAGCTGCTCCAAAACAAGCTCAACTAATAGATGAAGATGATGAAGTAGCTAAGGAAGTAGCAGCTAGTAAGGCTAAGCATGTATTTGAGCCATTACAAAGAACTGAACCACTAGTAATTAAACCAGTAGTAGAGGAAAAAGTTGAAGCAGTAGTTGAAGAACCTAAATATGAATCTCTACAAAGAAGTGAACCACTAGTAATTAAACCAGTTAAAGATGTTATTATGCCTAAGTATGAAGAAAAATTTGAACCATTACAAAGAAGTGCGCCAATAGTTATAGAAGAAATCGTAAAGGAACCAGTACAAGCAGTTCACGAACCAGTACAAGCAGTTCACGAACCAGTTCACGAACCAGTATATGTTGCACCAACTCCAGTAGTAGCACCAACTCCAGTTGTAGTAGCAGCACCTAAAGCTGCTAAAGTTGAAGCTGAACCAGTTGAAATTCACCAACCTAATAGTGATGAATTTGCTAACTTCTTTAATAAGAAACAAACATTTGTAAATGAAGAAGAAACAGCTAGACCAGTACACATAGAAACACCAGTTACTCAAACTGCACCAGTTGAACCAGTAATCATACCAACTGTTAAAGCAGAACCAGTAATGAAACAAGAAAATGTATACTACCCAGAAGAAGAAGAAGTTACATCTAACTATGAAACTGTAGAAGTAGTAAACACAATAAGTAAACCAAAAAAAGAAGTTAAAAAGAAAGATGGCAATGATCTACCAGACTACATTAAATATAAAGCAGAAAAAGAACCAGAAATGGGAGCAAGTATGTTTGTATCATCACAAAAAGCAGATGAAGTACACCACATAGATGTAGTATACGAATACGGAAGAGCTTATGGAAACGTAATAATCGACCCAGAAAAAGACATAGAAAAATACGACGTAATAAGATTCCTATCAGGAATAGAACCAAGTGATATAGAAATAATAAGAGAATTTGACGCAGAAAATCACCTATGTGAAGATCTATACATTAAATATCTACCAGCTAAATCATACATCTGTGTATTAAAACACTTTAAACAAGCAGCAATAAGAAAAATAGAATTCACTGAAGGAACAGTATACGAACAAGGAAAGATATTTGACCTAATTGTATTCAAAGAAAGTGAAGCCGGTGAAAGAGAAGCAGAAAAAGAAGCAATTATAGCTAAAAAAGAAGCTAAACAAGCAAGAAAGCAAGTAGAAGACACATTACTAGAAGAAATGGGACCTGAAAATATATTCAAGTACCGTAAAGGAAATGGAATATCACTACTATCAGACCTTAAACCAGAAACAAGATATAATGTAATAACATTAGCAAGAATTAAACCAGAAGAAGTAAAATTAGAAAGAGTATTTACTGGTAAAGGAAAAGCAACAAATAATATTCAAATTACATTTACAACAGCACCATTAGACCGAATCATGATAACTGACTTCTATAAAAAAGAAAAAATATCAGCACTAGAAATAAGATTCGAAAATGATCTAGTATGGTCAAGCAAAATGATAATGAACAAGTTACAAGATGCACAAGAAAGAATAGAAATAGAATTTAAATTAAAAGAAATAGAAAAAAATAAGAATGTTAAAAAGAGTGATGGACAACCAAGAACATTTAGATTGAAAAAAGGAACAATGCTAGGAACAATTAAAGAAGCAAAAGAAAATGAAGACTACTTTAATGCAATAGCATTCCCAGAAGGAATCCAACCAAAAGATGTAAGAGCAGATATAATTACATCAATAAGAGGAGATAAAACAGAAAACCTAGAAATAGGATTTGTACAAAACCCAGAAAGAATTATTATACAAGGATACTTAAAGAAAGATGTAAATAAAATAGAAAACTTTATATTTACAAGTGGAATAAGATGGGGAAATGAACAAATACAAGAATTATTAGATAAGAACTTAGGACTAGAAAGAACTAAGAGACAAATGGGAGAAAAAACAGGAGAACAAAAAAATAAAGTAGTAGAAGGACAACAAGCCTTTATACATGTTAAAAGTAAACCTGAAAATATCACATTTACAAGAGAACTACAAGATCTAATAATAGGATATGATAAAGATCATACAATTAAAGTAAAACAATGGTTTAATACAGCAATGTATCAACCAACTAAAGCAATAGTATGTGATAATGGATCAGCAATACAAAGAGGAGACGTAGCATTATTAATTAATGAAATGAAAAATCATTGTAAAGCTAAAGGGTATGACTGGGAAGAAGCATTATTAAGTAGTAAGAAAGAAATAACTAAGATTATATTACCTTATTGGAATAAAGATTAAGATAATATAAGATATAAGTAAAAGAAGAAGGAGTGGAAACACTTCTTCTTTTACTATCAATTTAAAGAAGAATTTAGTATAATAGGAAAGATTAAATTGTAGGGAGCTGTTAAGATGAAAGATGAAATATTAAATAGCTATAAAAAAGGATTTACAGATGGAATACCTATTGGGTTAGGTTACTTGTCTGTTGCTTTTACTTTTGGAGTTATGTGTACTAGTGCTAATATTCCAGTAAGTGTTGCTTTATTAATATCTATGACTAATCTTACTAGTGCTGGACAGTTTGCTGGTTTATCATTAATATTAGCTAATGCTAGTTTATTTGAGATGGCATTAACACAACTTATTATAAATTTAAGATATGCTTTAATGTCTTTAAGTTTATCTCAAAAGATAGATGATAAGGTTAGTACAGTACAGCGTTGTTTAATTGCTTTTGGTAATACTGATGAAATATTTGCTGTAGCTAGTGGTTCTAAGACTGATATAGGTCCAAAGTATATGTATGGACTTATTACTGCTCCATACTTAGGATGGAGCTTAGGAACCCTTATAGGAGCTAGCGCAAGTTCTATATTACCAGCTAGTATAATGAGTGCTTTAGGTATAGCTATATATGGTATGTTTATAGCAATCATTATACCCCCAACTAAGAAATTTAAAGGTATTAAAAATGTAATAATACTAGCTATTATAATAAGCTGTATATTTAAATATATAAGTATATTTAGTTTTATAAGTAATGGCTTTGCTATAATTTTATGTACTATAATAGCTAGCACTTATGGTGCTTTAGCTTTCCCTATAAAGGAGTCTAATCATGAATAAAACTTATTTATTATATATATTAGTTATGGCTATTGTAACTTATTTAATTAGAATGCTTCCTTTAGCTATTTTTAGAAATAAGATTAAGAATAGTTTCATTAAATCTTTTTTATTTTATGTTCCTTACGCTGTTTTAGCTGCTATGACTTTCCCTGCTATTTTTAGTAGTACTAATTCTAGTATTTCTGCTATCTTTGGTTTAGTTTCTGCTTTATATTTATCTTATAAGGATAAGAGTCTTATAGTAGTTGCTCTTTGTTCTTGTTTAGTTGTTTATATTATTGAGTTTATTATGAATGGAGGTATTTTATGTTAATTTCTATTGAGGATACTTATTTAGCTTTTAATGATCGTATTCTTATTGATCATTGTAGTTTTAATATGAATAATCATGATAAAATTGGTATCATTGGTGTTAATGGTACTGGTAAGAGCTCTTTTCTTAAACTTATTGCTAATGATGGTATTAGCTCTACGAGTACCATTATTAAAACTAATGGTATGAAAATAGGTTATTTAAAACAACATCCAGTTTTTAATGAAGAACTTAGTATTAAAGAAACTATTAATAGTATTTGTGATCCTGATCGTTTATTTGAAGCTACTAGTATGTTGAATCAATTAGGTATTAGTAATCATGATCGTTGTGTAAAATTCTGTAGCGGTGGTGAGCTTAAACGTTTAGCTCTCGCCTGTGTATTACTTCATAAAAGTGATGTTTTACTTCTAGATGAGCCAACTAACCATCTAGATAATGCTATGATAGCTTATCTAGAAAAACAATTAATAAAATACACAGGCGAAATAATTATGGTAACTCACGACCGCTACTTTCTAGATCGCATTTGTAATAGAATTGTAGAAATAGATAACTCAAAGTTATATAACTATGAAGGAAGCTACCAAAAATATTTAGAAGCAAAAGCAGAAATACTAGCAACAATGAATAATGAAGCACGTAAACGTGCTACATTATTAAAGAGTGAATCTGCTTGGATTCAAAGAGGAGCACAAGGACGTGGTACTAAAAGTAAGGAGCGTATTGAGCGCTATGAAGAATTAAAGAATAGTAGAGGGGATATAGTTAAGGAGTCTATTAATATGGATTCTATGGAATCTAGATTAGGTAAGAAGACACTAATTCTAAATGATGTAACTATGCGTTTTGATGATAAACTACTATTTGAAAACTTCAATTACAATGTATTAAGAAATGATCGTATTGGAATAGTAGGTAATAATGGTTGTGGTAAATCAACCTTATTAAAGCTTATTATGGGCCTTAAATCGCCCTTTTCTGGAACCATAGAAAGGGGCGAAACTGTTAAAATAGGTTATTTTGAACAAACTAATGAAACTATGGATCCTGAATCAAGAGTAATAGATTATATAAAAGAAGTAAGTAACTTGATAGAAACTAAAGATGGTTTAGTTGATGCTTCTTCTATGTTAGAAACGTTTCTCTTCTCCGATAAATTACAATATTCTAAAATATCGACTTTATCCGGAGGTGAGAAACGTAGATTGTATTTACTTAAAATTTTAGTTCAAGCACCTAATATATTAATTTTAGATGAACCTACTAATGATTTAGATATTACTACATTAGCAATCTTAGAAGATTATTTATCTAGTTTTAAGGGAGCGGTTATTTGTGTATCTCATGATCGTTATTTCCTTGATCGTGTTGTTGATAAGATATTTGAAATTAAAGATAATAAGATTACACAGTTTCCTGGAGGTTATAGTGATTATTTAGCTAAAAGGGATAGGGGAGACAGTGATATTAAACTACAGAAAAGCAATACTATTAGTATTAATAACAGTAAAGCTACAATCCCTACTATGAGCTCTAAAGAGAAGAAGGAATTAGAGGGGATAGATGATGCTATAGCTAAGTTAGAACAAGCTATAGTAGATACACAGAAAGATATGGATGAACAACAGAACGACTATGTTAAGTTAGCTGAATTATCAACAAAGTTAACTAACTTAGAAACTGAGTTAGAAAATATGATGGAAAGATGGATGTATCTAAGCGAACTAGCAACAACAATTAAAGAGTTCAGAAAAAAATAACCCAACGGGTTATTTTTATTTAGTTTCTTTTAATGTAAGATCAATATCTATTTCTTTTTTATCACGTTCAACGCTTACTTTTATTTTATCATTAACTTTATGACCATCTAATATTTTTCTTAATTCTTTTGAAGAAGTAACAGTTTTACCATCTACTTTAATAAGTAAATCTCCTTCTTTAAGATCTGCATCATCAGCATTAGAATCATTTATTATTTCAGAAATATATAAACCAGGTTGACTAAAACCATTCTGTTCAGCTAATTCTTTAGAACTTAAATCATATGTTCTAATACCTATTTGAAAACGACCTGTAACCTTACCATTATCCTTTAAAGCATTTAGTATCTCTTTAGCAGTATTAGAAGGAATAGCAAATCCTAAATTTTCACTAGCATTACCAGCCTTAGCATTTACAATCCCTATAAGTTCTCCTTTAGTATTAAATAAACCACCACCAGAATTACCTGGATTTAAAGGAGCTGAAGTTTGTAATAGATGCATTGTTTGATTAGCTACATTAATTTCACGATCTTTAGCACTTATAATACCACTAGTAACTGTACCACCTAAACGTCCTAAAGGATTACCTATCGCAATAGCAGTTTCTCCTACAGCTAGTTTATCAGAATCACCATACTTAGCTGCTGTTAAACCTTTTCCTTCTATTTTTAATAGTGCTAAATCAGTTTGAGCATCTGTCCCAATAATCTTAGCATCATAACTCTTTCCATCTTTAGTAGTTACTACTACTGATTTAGCATTATCTATTACATGATTATTAGTTGCTATATATCCATCTTCAGTTACTATTACTCCACTACCAGCACCTTCAGATACATAATCAGACATAAAACTAGAGTGAGAAACACTTTCAGTAGTAATTTCTACTACACTCTTATCGACAGCAGCTACTACATTAGGAATATTATCATTATCATTACCAGTAGAAGTAGTAATAACAGGAAAGTTATTATTAGTAGGTTGTTTATCTAAAGCTACTTTAAAACCTATATAACTACTAACCCCACACAATGTAATAAGTAATAAACTTAAACAAAAAATTATCGCTTTCTTTTTCATTTAGAACACCTCCATATATTTGTTATATCTAATATATCTAATAATTGTGAATATTAAGTGAATATAATATGAACCTACAATGAATTTAAGAACTCCACTAAACCACCATAATTATTCTTAGCATCATTATAACCTAAATCATATAAATCTTTAAGTACTACCTTATTCTTTTCTAAATTACTAATATTTAAAGCTTTACTAGGTCTTATTACAAAACAATTACCTTTAGCTTCTTCTTTCTTTATAAACTTTAATGTATTATTATAGTTTATATGTCTTGCTCTTATTGCCTTTATAAAGTTTGGATATTTATGATATTTAAGTTTTAATATATTTATCATTTTATTTCTTTCTTTAGTATACTCTATATCTCTTGTTAATATTATAACATTCTTTTTATATCCGTCTTTTATTGCTTTTTTTATTGGTATTGAGTCTCCTATTCCTCCATCTAAATATGGTTCTGAGTTAATGTATACTATATTTGATAGTCCTGGTATTGAGCATCCTGCTTCTATATATTTACTGTCTTTATTTATATCTTTTATATGAAAGTATTCTGCTTTTCCACTGTTTAGGTTTGTGCAGGTTGCAAATAGTTTTGTTTTAGAATTATTGAATTCAATGTCATTTATTGGATGTAATTCATTAGGTATAATATTGAATAGCATATCCATTCCAAATATACTTCCTTCTTTTATAAAATTTGACCAACTTAGGTATCTTTTATCGTCTAAATAGTCTGTGTTTACTTTATATGCTCTTTCTTTTTGTTTAGATATATAGGAACATGCATGGCATGTTCCTGCTGATACTCCTATTATTTGATCAAATTCTATATTGTGTTCTAGAAAGAAGTCTAGTACTCCTGTTGTATAGACTCCTCTCATTCCTCCTCCTTCTAGTATTAAACTTTTAGTGTTCATTTGTTTACCTCTTTTCTTGTTATAATTATAGCATAAAAACATAAAAAAAACATTTACTGTAAGCGGTTTAAATGTTACAATTTAACAGAAAGGTGTGATGAAATGGGAACTGTAAGATTGTCTCTTAGTATTTTAAAGAGTGAAAAAAAAGAAAGTGTTTTTTATTGTTTTAGTTTGTTTATGGCTGTTACTGTAATGTTTATTTTCTTTTCAGCTATGTCTAATCCAAATATAAATGTTCCTTCTGAAGTTGAAGGATTAGTTATGTCTACTGGTAATTTAGCCGGTACAGTAGCTACTTCGTTTTCTAGTATTTTGGCATTTCTTGTAATATTTTTATGTATCATGTGTGTATTCTTTGCTAATTCATTTTATTTAATAGGGAAGAGTAAATATTTAGGTCTAATGATCTTAAGTGGTACTAGTGTTATGAAACGTGCTATATTTTTATTTGTTCAGAATACAGTATTATTGTTAGTAGCTATACCAGCTGGGTTAGTAGTTGGTTATATAGGTACAATTATTATGAATGCTATATTATATTCTTTGATGGGTATAAATGCTTCAATATTTACTATATTTCCTGAATGTTTAATGTATACTGCAGTAGTTATCTTTTTAGTAGTAATTTGGTTAATGGTAATAGATGCTGGTTTCTCATATAGAATGGAAATTAAAGATCTATTAAGTTTAAGTAAAACAGCTATTGTTCCAAAATATAGGATGTTTAGTATTAGTGGAATCTTTTACGAATTCTTATGTATACTTCCAA
>JAVXTN010000025.1:8460-10363 GCA_036642635.1 Erysipelotrichaceae bacterium | reverse complement strand
ACTTAAAAGAATATGCTAAAGATAAACTAACTATCATTATAGTATCTCATGATAGTAAGCTTATGAAAGAATATGCTGATTATGAAATATTAATAGAACGAGGTACACTATGAAAGATGTTATAGAATTAAATATTATACAATTTCTAATAGTATATTTATTATTAATAATAGTATTAGCTATAATGAAGAAAGCTAAAGTTAAACAAAGTAAACAAGTACTTATAGCTAGTTTTAAAATGAGTATACAATTAGTATTAGCAGGATTTATATTAACTTATATATTTAAAGAACCTAAACCTATATATGTTATTATATATTTAATATGTATGTGTAGCTTTGCAATACATCGTATAATAAGTAAGAATTCTAATCTTAATATAAAGTTTAAACGTGTCATCACGTATTGTTTCTTAGGTTGTACATTATCAATAGTATTATTCTTTATTACTATAATAGTAGGTACTAGTATATTTAATCCTATTTATACTATACCTCTAAGTGGAATGATAATAGGTAATGCTATGAATGGAGTAACCATAGCACTTAAAACTTTTAATGAATCTATACATACCAATCATTTAAAAATAGATACCTTATTAGCAATTGGTGCTAGTCCTAAATGTGTTCTTCTTCCCTTTGTTTCTACTTCTTTAGAAACTGCTTTATTACCTACAATGAATTCTATGCTAGGTATGGGTATCATTTCCCTACCAGGTATGATGAGTGGTCAAATCTTAGCTGGTACGCTTCCTATGACTGCTATCCTTTATCAAATAGCTATAATGATAGCTATAACTTGTGTAGTCACACTAACTGTATTTAGTACCTTATATCTAGGTTATAGAACTCTATATAATAAAAGAAACCAAATAACTATTAACTAATCCACTAAATATTATTATACAAATAAAGGATGTTAGCAATTGCTAACATCCTTTATTATTTTTTATATTCTTCAAACACACTAGCTACATATTTAATTAATAGCTCATCTTGTCCTGTCCAAGATAATGAAGTAGATTTTTCAAATCCTATCCAACCGATAGTTGAATCTACAAAATCAAATTTACAATATGCTATATTAGTAAATGCATTATCTTCACTTATAAAGTAACTATCTGCTTTTAATAAATATTGTAGATCTGTATTACTTACTTCACTTACTTGATAAGTTCTAGTCTTAGATTCATAACATGATTGAATATGTCTTTCACTAAATATTAATATGATACTCATCTTTTCTAAGTTACCAATGTTAACTAGTAAATTCATAATCTGTTTTAGTTTTTCATGAAAACAATTTACATCATGATCAATATCTTTAAATGCTTCTATCATTGTCGTTTTTATAAGTTGTTTATTTTCTTCACTTAAACTATCATCAGATTCTATTTTGCTTACTGCTGGTGTATGTTCTATTGTTTCTAATTTATCATTATATAATGTATAAGTTGCTTTACCATTACGTTTAGACTCATATAATGCTTTATCAGCATTCTTATATAATTGTTCATAACTCATATCATCTCCATTATATATAGCTACTCCTACACTACATGTAATTTCATTTAATGAATTATCTCCATCATTTACTGTACAAATTGTTTTTGCTTTCATTTCAACAATCTTTAATGATCCATAGTTTTTCATAAACACTACGAATTCATCTCCACCAATTCTTCCAATATAATCACTATTCTTAAATAAGTAAGCTATTCCTTCACTTATTTTAGTTAATATATGATCACCATATTGATGGCCAAAACTATCATTAATATTTTTAAAGTTATCTACATCTATAATCATAAATGCATGTTCACCATTCTTACCTTCATTATTTAAATAAGTAGCTACTTTACTTAAGAAAGCCCCTCTATTAAATAACTTAGTTAGTGAATCTA
>JAVXTN010000025.1:0-8450 GCA_036642635.1 Erysipelotrichaceae bacterium | reverse complement strand
TCTAACTCTGCACTTTCTTTTATTAATGCTATTTCTTTTCTTTCTTTATCTATATCAATTATAAATCCTAAAGCACGCACTACTTTACCATGACTATCCAAAATAGGACTCATATATACTCTACACCAAATATAAGAATAATCATCTTTTCTAATTCTTGTTACACATTCCATATTTTCCATTCCATTTTGTATACAATCTATCATTTCATTAACAATAGATATATCATTAGGATGTACTACATTACCTTGTAACATATTATTTCTAAATTCAGTAGTTAATGCTGGATATCCAAACTTAGATTCCCATTGATCACTATAAACTATAGTATCATTTTCAACATTCCATTCAAAGAATATACTATCTGTTTTATCTAATATCATTCTATAACGTTCATCACTTACTTCTAAATTCTTTTGATATTCCTTAATATTATTAATATTTAATATTACACTATAAATACTTCCATCTTCTAGTACTCTAAAGTGATCTAATACCCAAACTAAATTACCATTAGAATTTCTAATTCTATATTCTATAGAATGCATTTGCGTATCTACTTTAAGTTCTTCATTATATAAATCACGATCTTCTTCATAAATTAAACTTAAATAGCTATTACTAAATACTTTTCTTAAAGCAGTTTCATCATAACCTATAAGTTCATAAAAACCATCACTAGCAAATTCAATTTCAAATTTATTCTTCTTTTCTAGTTTTAAAACACCACCTGGAATACCATCAATTAGTGTATCTTGTTCGTCTTCTATTTTCTTTACATGATGTGCATTCTTCTTACTTTCATATATCCAAACAAATATTATAAAAGCAAAACCTATAATAGCTTTAAATGTTAAAGCATTAGATTGTTTATTAGTTAAAGCAGCTTGTTGTTCATTAATTAAAGTAGTACTAGTAGTAAGTAAATACCAATCTCCTATTCCTAAAGCTTGATAAATAGAATAATAACTTTCACCATTAATACTATAACTAATATAGTCATGTTTAGAATCACTTAAATTATTAGCCATTTTAGTTACATCTGCTTCTTTAGCTGAACCTGTCTTTGTAATTAACTCATAGAAATTTAATTGATCTTCAAAACCATTAAATGAAGTAATAAATGAACCATCCTTTTTAATAATAGCATTATTACCACTACCTTGAATATCATCTAAATGTAAATAATTACTTAAATTATCAATACTATACTCTATTACAATGATACCAACCTGATCATTATTCTTAACAATAGGAGTAGCAAAACTAACAGAACGTTGATTATCAATAATTGAATTATCAACATCAGAAAAACTAGTAGTATTATTTTTAGCTTTCTTATAAAAATCTTTATTAGATATATTATAAGTTTTACCTTCAGCAGTTGTAGCATTACCATTTAAATCAGCAATATACATTCTAGTATAAGAATTAAGTTTAGCTTGATCCTTTAATAAACTTTTTACCTCAGTACTATCTAAATTTTCATAGTTAGAAATAACTATAGCCATAGATTTTAAATATGCTATACTATCTTGAAGCTTATTACCTATAACATTATAACTTAGTTTTGAACTATCACTAAGATATTGAATAGCTTGTTCACTAAGTCCATCATTCAGTTCATTTTTAAATTGAAAAATACTACCTATAAAGAATACAATTATTAAAATACTAGCAATTATATGATTAGGATATTTTTTATTTTTAAGTTTCATTATAATCTCCTTTCAAAATACTTCTATATAATTAATATATCACTTTTAAAGATAAAATGCATTAAAAAGAATGATAAATACGTGTTTATACAAATATTGCACTAAATTTTATGAAACTTTTTACATCCAATATATAAATAAAGGAACCTGCTTACAATTGGCAGGTTCCTTTATTAATTTATATATTATTTAAATGCTTTTTTAAATTTATCGAAGGGTGATTCATGTTCCTTCTTATTCTTTATTTTTTCATATAGTTCTATTTCTTCTTTTGATAGTTTAGTTGGGATTTCAATTTTAATTTCTACTATTTGATCTCCACTTACTCCTCTTACTGATTTAACACCTTTTGATTTTAATCTAAATCTTTGGCCGTATTGAGTTCCTGCTGGTACACTTAGTTCTACGTCTCCGTGTACTGTTGGTACATCTATTTTACAGCCTAGTGTTGCGTCTACTGAACTAATTGGAACGCTTATATGAATATCATTACCATCACGTACAAATACTTTATGTGCTGATACAATGATTTCTATATATAGATCTCCATTAGGTCCACCATTTGCTCCACGTTCTCCCTTACCGCTTACTCTTACCTGTTGTCCAGATTGAATACCCGCTGGGATTTTAATATCTAGTTTAACACGCTTATGTTCATAGCCTTTACCATGACATTTGCTACATTTATTAGTTACTGTTTTACCTTGACCATTACAATCAGGACAAACAGCAGAACTTTGCATTACACCAAAAGGAGTTCTTTGTTGAACGTTAACTGTTCCACGTCCACCACAACGACTACAAGTTTTTACATCGCTAGGGTTTTGGGCACCAGTACCATGACAATGACTACATGGTTCATCAACATCAACAGATACATCAAGACTCTTACCAAATATAGCATCTAAGAAATCAATACGCATCTGCATGAAGCGATCATTACCCTTCATTGGTCCTGTACGTCTTTGTTGTTGTCTTTGTCCACCAAAACCACCGCCGAACATTGAACCAAAGATATCACTTAAGTCATCGAAACCACCTGAGAAGCCTTGACCACCGCCAAAACCTGCAGCACCATCCATTCCAGCATGCCCATATTGATCATAAGTAGCCTTCTTTTGTGGATCACTTAATACTTCATTAGCTTCATTAACTTCCTTAAACATAGCTTCAGCATTAGCATCCTTATTCATATCTGGATGATACTTCTTAGCCATCTTACGGTAAGCTTTTTTTATTTCATCATCACTAGCTCCTTTAGAGATACCTAGCACTTCATAATAATCACGTTTATTTGCCATAAATTTACCTTCCTCATCTTCTTTAAAGTTAAGTTATACCATTATAACACAGAAATTCTAGCCAAGGGGCTAGAATTTCTTAATTAGCTATAATGACTAATTCTTTTCTTCAAATTCAGCATCCACTACATCATCATTATTAGGTTGTGTAGCTTCATTTGCTTCTCCTTGTTGAGGTTCATTTTGATACATTGAAGCACCTGCTGCTTGTGCAGCTTTTTCTAAAGCATCTAGCTTAGTTTTAACAGTTTCCATATCATTGTCATCTAAAGCTTTTTGTAATTCATCTCTTAATGCTTGAGTTTCTTCTTTTTGTTTAGCATCCATCTTATCTCCAGATTCAGCAATAGTAGCATCTATCTGGTTAATGAAAGCTTCAGCTTTATTCTTTAATTCTACTTCTTCACGTTTAGCTTCATCATCTGCTTTATGTTCTTCAGCTTCTTTAACCATACGTTCAATTTCAGCATCACTTAAACCAGCTGAGTTAGTAATAGTAATAGATTGTTCTTTACCAGTACCTTTATCTTTAGCAGAAACATGTACTATACCATTAACATCAATATCAAATGTTACTTCAATTTGTGGTACTCCACGTCTTGCAGGAGCAATACCACCTAATTGGAAGTTACCGATTTCTTTGTTATCAGCAGCCATAGGACGTTCTCCTTGTAAAACTTTAATATCTACTGCTGGTTGGTTATCAGCATATGTTGAATATACTTGTGATTTACTAGTAGGAATTGTAGTATTACGTCCAATCATTTGAGTCATTACTCCACCAGCAGTTTCAATACCTAAACTTAATGGTGTAACATCTATACGTCTTTAACATCTCCAGCTAATACTCCACCTTGAATAGCAGCTCCCATAGCAACTACTTCATCAGGGTTTACAGATCTATTAGGTTCTTTACCTAATACATTCTTAACTGCTTCTTGTACAGCAGGAATTCTAGTAGATCCACCAACTAATAGTACTTGGTGTAAATCATTCTTAGTAAGTCCAGCATCTTTTAATGCACGTTTAACTGGTTCTAATGTACGTTCTACTAATCCTTTAGTCATTTCATCAAATTTAGCTCTTGTTAAACTTGCTTCAAAGTGTAATGGACCATCTGCTCCAGCTGAAATAAATGGTAATGAAATTTGTGTTTGAGCCATTCCACTTAAATCTTTTTTAGCTTTTTCTGCTGATTCTTTTAATCTTTGTAATGCCATCTTATCTTTACTTAAATCAATGTTATTTTCTTTTTTAAATGTATCTACCATCCAGTCAACTACTATGTGGTCAAAGTCATCTCCACCTAATTCATTGTCTCCAGCTGTAGATAATACTTCAAAAGTTCCATCTGCTAATTCAAGAATAGAAACATCGAAAGTTCCTCCTCCTAAATCGTATACTAATATTTTTTGTTCTTTATCTGTTTTATCTATACCATATGCTAATGCTGCTGCAGTTGGTTCATTTATAATACGTTGTACATCTAATCCTGCAATCTTTCCTGCATCTTTTGTTGCTTGTCTTTGAGCATCATTAAAGTATGCTGGTACTGTAATTACAGCTTGTGTAATTGTTTCTCCTAAATAGTCTTCTGCATAACTCTTCATGTATTGAAGAATCATAGCTGATACTTCTTGAGGAGTATAATCTTTTCCTTCTAATGTAACTTTCTTATTAGTACCAATTAATCTTTTAATTGAAGAACATGTATTTAGGTTAGTAACTACTTGACGTTTAGCTGCATCTCCTACTACTCTTTCTCCATTTTTAAATGCTACTACTGAAGGTGTTGTTCTATTTCCTTCTGGGTTTGTTATTACTTTTGCTTCTCCTGCATCCATAACACTTACACAAGAGTTTGTTGTTCCTAAGTCTATTCCAATAATTTTACTCATAATGTTTCCTCCTCTATTCGCTAACCTTAACTAATGTAGGTCTTAATATGCGATCTTTTAACATATATCCTTTTTGCAAGACTTCAACTACGATTCCAGCTTCTACTCCTTCAACAGGCTCTTGCATTAATGCCTGATGGAAGTTAGGATCAAAAGGTTTATTTAAAGCATCTATTTCACTTACGCCTTCTTTTTCTAATATTCCTACTAGCTGTGTATGAATCATTTCAAAACCTTTTACATAGTTTTTTATTGTTTCATCATCGTTTTTTACTTGTAATGCTCGTTCAAAGCTATCTAATATTGGAAGTATTTCTACTCCAAAGCTTTGTAAACGATATTTTCTAGCATTGTCTGCTTCATTACTTAATCTTTTTTTTGCGTTTTCTGTATCTGCATATGCTTTAAAATATGCATTTTTACTTACTTCTAGTTCTTTTTCTAAATCTGTAATTTTAGCTTCTAGCTTTGTTACGTGATCTTTCTTTTCTTTCTTTTTGTCATGTTTGTTTGCGTGTTCTTTATTTTCACATCCGCATTCATGTTCTTTGTTTTCACATCCACATTCGTGTTCTTTGTTTTCACATCCACATTCATGTTCGTTGTTTTCACATTGACATGTTTCTTTTTGACATTCTTCTTTAGTATCTTCCATGATTACCTCCGTTAGTTTTCATTCTTAAACATTTCTTCAATAGCTTTACTCATAAATTCACATAGGGCTACTACCTTGTTATAAGGCATTCTAGTTGGTCCAACAACCATAAGTTGTCCTTCTTCACCATCTCCTAATGTAAATTTACTAGAAACAACACTAATATCATCACTAGCTATTAATTCATTACTACCGATTCTAATTGTCATGTCTCCATCACTATGTCCTATTTGGCGCCATAGTGTTGAATCCTCTAACATACTCATCAACTGTTTTAACTTTTCAATATCAGCAAACTCAGGATGATATAGCATATTAGATTGCCCTGAACAATAAACATTATCAGATGCAAATTTAACAAATGCACTTACAAATGCTTGAAACAGAATCTCATGTCTAGATATATGTGCTGCTAATAATGGTTCTAAATCATTCATCTTTTCTAGTACTTCACTTAATCTAGTACCTATTAACTTCTCATTTAGAATTTGTGTACAGGTTTGTAGATCTTTTATTGATACTTCTCTTTCAAATTCAAAAATCTTATTTTCTGTATGTCCATTATCTGTAATAAATATAGCTACAGCACTTTTTTCATTAATGGGAACTAGTTGAATATGTGCTAAGGTTTGAGCACTAGCATCTGGTCCTAATACTACTGAGGTAAGATGTGTCATTTGTGATAGTATATCACAGCTCTTTTTTACTATTTCATCTAATGAGTAGTGTCTTTCTTTAAACACTGTTATTAGTGAATTTTTTACATCATCTTCTAATTCTCTTTCCATTAAATTTTCAACATAATAGCGATAGCCCTTACTACTAGGGATTCTTCCACTAGATGTATGAGTCTTTTCTAGAAGGCCTTCTTCTTCTAGCATTGCCATTTCATTTCTAATGGTAGCTGAAGAACAACTAAATTCCAATATATTCATTAAGTTTTTTGAACCAACTGGTTCAGCGCTTCTAGTGAACTCTTCAACAATCGTTTTAAAGATTGATATCTGTCTTGTACTTAGCATATAGACCTCCTTTCTAGCACTCACTTCTTATGTCTGCTAATAGTATATTATATATAATTAGCACTGTCAACACCTTAGTGCTAATTTCACACATTTTAATTTATTTCCATATCTTTAATCCTTATAGTAAGCTTATTCATTATCTACATTTTTATATTAATATACTGTAATAGTATGTTTCTATAGTATATAAATCATAACTAAATATTTGTATTATAATATCTTTTCTATTATACTATATATAGCATAATTACTTATAGGTTACATATAATTATATATGCTATGAAAGAAGGTATTTTATGAAATATATAACTTGGAAAAATACTCCTGATATTATATCAGGTACTAGTTTACGTGATACATCTTATTTAGAGAATTTTAATTTAGCTCTTCATGTTGGTGGGAATCAAGATGATATTATTAAAAATCGTATAGATTTTTCTAAACAGCTTGGGATTAAGCTTAATGATTGGGTTTTTGTTCAACAAACGCATAGTGATATTTGTGTTAAGGTTTCTGCTTCTGATAAGTGTCGTGGTGCTTTGAATCATTCTGATAGTTTCCCTTTAGCTGATGCTTTATATACTACTGATGCTAATGTTATGCTTGGTGTTTTCCATGCTGATTGTGTTCCTGTTCTTTTATATGATCCTACTTTACATTTAGTATGTGCGATTCATTCAGGATGGCTTGGTACTGTTAAAGAGATTACTTTAAAGACTGTTAATATGTTAATTGATAAAGAAGGTGTTAATCCTAATAATTTATTAGCTTATATAGGTCCTGCTATTGGTTTTAATAATTTTGAAGTTGATACTGATGTAATTACACAAGTAAAAGCAATGTCTATTGATACTGCTGACTATATAAATTATCGTCCTAATTCTACTAAAGCTTATGTTGATACTAAAGGTTTAAATAAAGCACAGCTTATAGCTGCTGGTGTTCCTGCCACTTCTATAGATGTTGATTCTAATGATACTTTCACTAATGATAAATTATTTTCTTATCGTAGAGATCATAACTGTGGGCGTCATATTACATTCATCATGCTAAAATAAGCAGTAGCGTATATACGCTACTGCTTATTTTTATCCTCTATCTATTGTTATTACACAATAATAGTTCTTATTAAGTTTAGTTACTTCATTACTTATATTAGATATTAATTCATTCTCATCTAACTCTACCTCAAAGGGAACTAGTATATCAAATATTAAATTACTATGAGTTTCTCCCGCTACCATTCTAAAGTCATGAACATTCAGTTTAGTATCTATATCACTTATAATATTTATTATTTTATTTCTTAATTCATTAGTTAATGGGTCGCTTACATTTATTGGATCCATGTGTATAACTAGATGTACATTCCATTGTTCAAGCATATCTCTTTCAATATTATCTATTAGATCATGAGATACTAATATATCTTCATTACTAGATACTTCAGCATGAATACTTACGAAGGTTCTATTAGGACCATAACTATGGATCATTAAATCATGTACACCTAATATACCTTTATATGAACATATTTTATCACATAAGTTTTTATTAAATTCTTCATCAGGTGCTTTCCCTAATAAATCATTACAAGTATCTTTTATAATACTAATACCAGTTCCTAATACTAACACTGCTACGATTAAACCCATATAACCATCTAATTGAAAGTTTATAATAGGTGAAATTATCGTAGATAATAATACTGCTCCTGTAGCAAAGACATCACTTAAAGAATCATAAGCAGTAGCTTTCATTACACTAGAATTAATTAACTTAGAATATTTAATGTTATATCTATACATATATAATTTAGCAATCATAGCTACTAACAAAACTATAATCATTAT
>JAVXTN010000024.1:461-10655 GCA_036642635.1 Erysipelotrichaceae bacterium | reverse complement strand
ATTAAGTATTGGCCAAAGCTTAATATTAGATAAGCAACAAGATTTATAGACGTATAAACGTATAGAGGAGACAAATTATGTTAGAAAAATTTACGGCGTTCCTTGATACCAAACTCTCAGGACCAATGAATAAGTTAGCTAATCAGCGACACTTAAGAGCTGTAAGAGACGGTATTATTGCAACATTACCACTTATTATTGTAGGATCATTCTTCCTAATTATTGCTAACCCACCATTACCAACAGACTGGGGCATTAGCGTGTTCTTAAAAACTAATGCAGCAACAATCTTATTACCATACCGAATGACAATGTATATTATGACAATATATGCTACATTCGGAATCGGTTATAGCTTAGCAAAAAGCTATAAGTTAGATGGTTTATCAGGAGGTATCATTTCAACTATAGCATTTATGCTAACAATGGTACCAATTAATGTTCCAGCAGCAGCTAATGCTGGTGTAGCAGGATTCGTATTACCAATGGCTAATCTAGGTGGAGGTGGTATGTTCGTAGGAATTATTACTTCTATATTAGCAGTTGAAATATTTAGAATGACAGATAAATCTAAATTTAAAATTACGATGCCAGAACAAGTACCAGCTTCAGTAGCACGTTCATTTGAAGCATTAACTACTACTCTAGTAGTAATAGTATTAATGGCTACTGTAACTTATTTCTTAGGATTTAATTGGCATACTACAGTATCAAAGATTATTAGTCCTTTAGTTAGTGCAGCTGATACATTACCAAGTGTATTATTATTAGTGTTCTTAATTACTGGTTTCTGGTCATTTGGTATTCATGGTGCTTCAATTATTGGATCACTTGCAAGACCTATTTGGTTACAACTATTAGATTTAAATACAGCTGCTTCAGCAGCTGGAACATCAGGAACAGAATTACCAGCAATAGCAGCAGAACCTTTCTTCCAATGGTTTATTTGGATAGGTGGAGCTGGATGTACAATTGGTTTAGCTATACTATTAGCATTTAAAACTAAGAGTAAATATGCTAGTTCTTTAGGTAAAACAGCTTTTGCTCCAGCAGTATTTAATATCAATGAACCATTAATATTTGGTACTCCTATTGTATTAAACCCTATCTTAATTATTCCATTTATAGTTACTCCAGTAGTATGTGCAATTATTGCATGGTTTGCTACTGTAGCTGGTTTAGTTAATAGAGTTATAGTAACTCCACCTTGGACACTTCCTGGTCCAATTGGAGCATACTTAGCAACTGGAGGAGACTTTAGAGCAGTAATACTTAGTATTATATTAATTATAGTATCTGTTATAATTTACTACCCATTTGTAATGATTTATGATAAAAAACTTCTAGCAGAAGAACAAGGCCAAGAAGAATAACTATTAGGTCTTGTCTTATGACAAGACCTATTTGTCATATAAGACATAAGGAGGTCATATGAGAAAATTAGGAATTAGTATTTATCCAGATAAATCTTCAAAGACTGATATATTAGATTATATTGATCGTGCTAGTAAAGCAGGGTTCTCTCGAATATTTTCTTGTTTATTATCTGTTAATGATGAACCACAACATATAAAAGATTCTTTTAGTGAAATTAATGCTTATGCTAAATCTAAAGGTTTTGAAGTAATCCTTGATGTTAGTCCTAAAGTATTTAAAGATTTAGGTATCTCTTATCAAGATTTAACTTATTTTAATGATATAGGTGCTGATGGTATTCGTTTAGATATGGGTTTTAGTGGTAATGAGGAGTCTCTTATGACTTTTAATCCTTATAACCTTAGTATCGAAATTAACATGAGTAATGATACTAATTATGTCGATACTATTATGAATTATAAGCCTAACAAATATAATTTGAGGGCTTGTCATAATTTTTATCCTCATAATTATAGTGGTTTAACTTTAGATCATTTTCTTAGTTGTACTGCTCGTTTTAATGCTTATGGTTTAAGGACTGCTTGTTTTATTACTTCTCAGGTTAATGGTAGTTTTGGTCCTTGGCCGGTTAAGGAAGGTCTTCCTACTTTAGAGATGCATCGTACTCTTCCTTTACATGTTCAGCTCCAGCATTTGTTGTCTCTTGGTGTTATTGATGATATTATTATTTCTAATTGTTATCCTAGTGATGATGAATTGTCTAGTATTGCTAATATTAGTCTTTCTATGTTAACATTAGATGTAGTTATGGATGTTGATGTTCCTAGTATTGAAGAGAGTATTATGTTTGATGAACTGCATTTTAATCGTGGTGATACTAGTGCTTATTTTATTAGATCTACTCAGAGTAGAGTAAAGTACAAGGGTCATAAATTTGAATTATTTAATGCTCCTGAACTTATTAAACGTGGTGATGTTATTATAGAGAGTTCGCTTTATGGTCATTATGCGGGTGAACTTCAAATAGCTAAACAGGATATGGTTAACTCTGGTATGTCTAATGTTGTTGGGCATATTAGTTCTGAAGAATTATTTTTAATTGATACGATTGATGCTTGGCAAAAGTTCTGTTTACGTAAAGTTTAAATAGAATAGAAGGGATATATTATATGTATTATATTGGTGTAGATGGTGGTGGTACTAAAACTAAATTTGATCTCTATGATCAATCTTCTAACCTTATTGATTCATACCTTTTAGGTACTTGTCATTATCTAATGGTTACTTATTCAGGTTGTGCTAAATTATTAAACGCTGGAGTTATGCATCTTCTTAACTCTAATAATATTAGTACTAATAATGTTAGGGTATGTTTTGGTATTGCTGGCTATGGTCAAGAGTTATCTGTTCGTAATAATATTGAACAAGCTCTATCTTCTATCATAACTAATTACTCATACATCATTAAGAGTGATGTAGACATCGCTCTTAATGCCTCCCTATCCGAAAATGATGGCATCTGCATCATTTCCGGAACCGGATCTATCGCCCTAGGTAGATCCCATAATAAATCATATCGAAGCGGTGGCTTTGGCCACCTACTAGGAGATGAAGGAAGCGCCTATTGGATAGCTAAAAAACTATTAAATGTTTTCACCAAACAAAGTGATGGACGCCTACCTAAATCTATAATATATGATTTAGTAAAAGAAGAATGTTCATTAAAAAATGACTGCGATATTATAAGCTATGTAGCAGTAACATTAAATAATGAAAGAAGTAAAATAGCAGATCTAGCAAAGATTGCATATAGGGCTGCTCAACAAAAAGATGAAGAAGCAATTAAAATCTATGAAGAAGCTGGTGTAGAATTAGCTAATCTATGTAATGCTTTAAGTAAGCATTACATAGATACAGAAATAGAAATTAGTTACTTTGGAGGAGTATGGAAAGCAAGTGCCTACATATTACCTAGTTTTAAAGCTAATATAAGGTTTAAATGTAATATTCATGAACCATTACATGAACCAACCTATGGAGCATATTTATATGCAAAAGATATATAGAAGTCCTAGCCTATATAGAATATAATTAAATCAGTAAAACTTTCCCTTACGAAAATGCTATATTAGCATTTTCTTTTTTTTTATAAAAAGTACTTTACCTGTCGTAGTAGTTGTGCTATAATCTTGTTACTACGATAGACGTAGTAGATGGAAGGAGACATAATATGATTAGTTCTGATGTAATACGCGGTTACAATGATATAATAATATTAGCTATTCTTCTTACTAAAAATTCTTATGGTTATGAAATTTCTAAAGAAATAGAAGTGCGTTCTAAAGGCGTATATATAATTAAAGAAACAACATTATATTCAGCCTTTAATCGATTAGAAAAAAATGATTATGTTGATTCCTATTATGGGGAAGCAACATTAGGTAAAAGAAGAACCTACTATAGAATAACAGAAGAAGGAAAAAAGTATTATGATTTAAAATGTCAAGAATGGAAAGAAACAAAAATATTAATAGATGATTTTACATCTAAGAAGAGGGAAAAGTAATGGAAAAAATAACTATGTATGTTAATAACATGTTTGCAATTCTACCTAATAACAAAGAGGTAAGAAAACTAAAAGAAAATATATTAGAAAATATGAAAGAACAATATGAAGAACTAATTAATGAAGGCAAAAGTGAAGACGAAGCGTTTGCTCTAGTTATTTCAAAATTTGGAAACATAGAAGAAATTAAAGAAGAATTAGGCATAAATAACATTGATGAATCAAAAACAATATTCGCAAATAAACGCAATACACCAGAATATAAAATGTTTAAACAAAAATTTAATAAAGCAATGATAACAGGAATTGGATTAATATTTTTATCTATAATAACTGTTATTGGTTTAGATGCAATTCCTGCAATTGCCCATGTTGCTCCATCAGTATTCTTCTTATTAGTAGGATCTGGAGTATGCGTGCTAACATATTATGGAATGGAAAATGTTCAATATAATGGTAGTGAAGCTGGAGCACTATATTTAAATCAAGAATTCTTAGATTTTAAGCACTTATTCAATAAAGGTATAACAAAAGCATTAGCTATTATATTTATTGGATTATCAATAACTAATTTAGTATGTGATTTAGATCAATTCAAGTTAATTAATGTTCCAATGGACATAGTTAAAATGTTTAATGATACATTAGCTGGTGTAATACTTATGGGATTTATTGGAGTGGCAGTAATGATTATGGTATATTATGGCATCCAGTATTCTTCATTTATAAAAGAATATGAAGAAGCAAACCCTAATGAAAAAGCAGTAACAAAGAGTTCAAGTGAAAGCTTAATGGCAATAGTTATGCCTATAGCTGCTATGATTTATTTATTAATGGGATTCACATTAAATTTATGGCATCCAGGTTGGGTTATATTTCCTATTTGTGCATGTCTTGTACAAGCTTATTCTTATTTTAAAAACAATTAAAAGTACTATAATTGTAGATGAATATTTGTTATAATAAATAAGACATTAGAGGTGTAATATGAATAAAGAAAATAAGATACTAATTAAACGTTCAATAATACTTATTATATTTGGAATAGCTATCATTATAGCACCAATAGGCATTGCTGTACGTGATGGTTTAGACCTAGCAAATATTATCTTTATTGTATTCGGAGCATTTATTATGCTTGGAGGCTTTAGCGTACTTCTTAATATCATTCAAGATGTATATAAGGAAAGGAAGTCTAAAAATGAATTATAATTATAAAGGTAATAAAACAATGGCTATTCTATGTTTTGCAATGACAATAGGTTTCTTCGCTCTTGGTTTAGTAGAAGGACAAATGTGGTCAGTAATTGCTATATGTTTTTTGGTAGCAGCAATTTATTATATAGTAGCTATGAGAAGATGTCTTAAAGTAGAAAAAGATGAACTTAAGAAAGAATTAAATTCAGATACAATTAAAGATAGTACTAAAGAATAGTCTAAGGACTATTTTTTTATATATAATGAGTAGTATCAATAATATAAGAAAAACAAGAATTATTATCTTTTTTTTGTTATAATAGAATGGAATGTTAGGAGAATGATTATGATAGATGTAATAGTAATAGGAGGAGGACATGCAGGAATAGAAGCGGCATTAGCAAGTGCACGTATGAAACAAAAAACTATTCTGTATTCAATCCATAAAGAATATATAGGTTCAATGCCTTGTAATCCAAGTGTAGGAGGACCAGCTAAGGGTATAGTAGTTAGAGAAATAGATGCATTAGGTGGTGAAATGGGAAGAGCAGCTGATTTAACTGCACTTCAATTTAAGATGCTAAATACTACTAAAGGACCTGGAGTACAGTGTCTTAGAGTTCAATCTGATAAGATTGAATATCGTAATTATATGCAGAAAATTCTAAATGAACAAGAAAACTTAGAAGTTATTGAAGCTATGGTTATGGAAGTACTAGTAGAAAATAATAAAATATTAGGAGTTAAATTAGCTGATGGAACTACAGTATTAGCTAAAACAGTAATTTTAACAACAGGTACTTTTATGGCGGGCTCTATAATGGTAGGACATAGTGCTACTCCTGGAGGACCTGATGAAGAACCAACGACAGAAACACTATCTCAAACATTAAGAGATTGTGGAATAAAAACATTTAGATTAAAAACAGGAACTCCAGCAAGAGTAGAAACAGCTTCTATTGATTTTAGTAAAACTTCATTACAACCTGGAACAGATGAATTTATAAGTTTCTCTTATCGTACTAAACCAGAAGAAATAAGAAAATTCAAGGATCAAGTACCTTGCTACTTAACATATACAGCGCCTTTAACTCATAAAATAATTCATGATAACTTAACAAAGAGTGCTATGTATTCAGGACTAGTTAAAGGAGTAGGACCACGTTACTGCCCAAGTATAGAAGACAAACTAGTAAGGTTTGCAGATAAAGAAAGACATCAATTATTTTTAGAACCAGAATCTTTAAGTATGAACACAACTTATGTTCAAGGATTCTCTACTTCTATGCCTCATGATATACAAGATCAAATGTTACACTCTCTACCAGGTTTAGAAAATGCTAAAGTAATCAAGTATGCATATGCTATTGAGTATGATGCTATAGATCCTTTACAAATGAAAAAGAGTTTAGAATCTAAAATAGTAGAAAATCTATTTACAGCAGGACAAGTAAATGGAACTAGTGGTTATGAAGAAGCAGCTGCTCAAGGTTTAATAGCAGGAATTAATGCCTCATTAAAAAACCAAAATAAAGATCCTTTAATATTAAGAAGAGATGAAGCCTATATAGGTGTAATGATAGATGATTTAGCTACTAAAGGAACATTAGAACCATATCGTTTATTAACCTCTAGAGCAGAATTTAGATTACTATTAAGACATGATAATGCTGATGCTAGACTAAGTGAATATGGACATAAAGTAGGTCTATTAAAACAATCAGACTATGACCAATATATAACTAAAGAATCAACAATTACTTCACTTAAAGAACAACTTTCTAATATCCGATTTACACCTAAATCAGATATCAATGATTATTTATTAGAAATCGGATCAGAAAAATTGAATGAAGGTATAAGTGCTTTAGAATTATTAAAGCGACCTAATGTAACTTTGAAGGATATAGAATCTTACACTAATATTACTATAGATGAACAAATTGCTAAATCTATTGAAATAGAAGTTAAGTATGCTGGTTATATAAAAAAAGCGAGAAGAGATGCAGAGCATTTAAAATCATTAGAACAACAAGTTCTTCCATTAGATATTAATTATGAAGATATTGCTCACTTATCTATAGAAGCTAGACAAAAGCTTACTAAAGTTAGACCTGAAACTATGGGACAGGCTTCTAGAATTAGTGGAGTTAATCCTAGTGATATAACAGTAGTTGCCATGTATTTAGAAAACTTAAGAAGGAATAAATAATAGGTTACAAGTTATAAGTTATAAGGTATAGGAATAATTAATAATATTGAGTAAAGAGAGGTGGTAGTCTATGATAAAAGTAGAACATATAGGTAAGAAGTTTATTAGAAACATTAAGAATGATTCTAAAAAGAAATTTGCTTCTAAAACAATTAAAGAAGAGTTTTTAGCTTGTAATGATATAACACTAGAAGCTAATAGTGGAGAAATTGTAGGAATACTAGGTCCTAATGGAGCTGGTAAAACAACATTATTAAGAATGATGGCAGGGATAATGAGTTCAACTACTGGTTATGTAGAAATAGATGGCTTAACTTGTGACAAGAATAATGATGAATATAAAATGAAAATTGGATATTTATCAGGAAATACTAAACTATATGCAAGACTAACACCTATTGAACTACTAAGAACGTTTGGGGAAATATATGGCTTAACTAAACAACAAATAGAAGAAAGAACAAACAGTATAATTAAGACCTTAAATATGGAAGAATTCAAAGATAATAGAATTGAAAGATTATCAACTGGACAAATGCAAAGAATAAATATTGCACGTTGTTTAATTCATGATCCTAAGATATATATCTTTGATGAACCTACGTTAGGTTTAGATGTACTAAGTTCTAAATCTATTATAGACTTTATGAAGAATGAAAAAAAATTAGGTAAAACTGTTATTTATTCAACACATTATATGGAAGAAGCACAAATACTATGTGATAAAATTTATATGATTCATAATGGAGAAATAATAGCTAACGGAACACCAACTGAGTTACAAAAGCTAACAAACACTAATAATTTAAGAGATACATTCTTTAAATTAATTGAGGAGGATAATGAAAATGAAAATTAAAAGTATCCTTTCTGTATTTAAAAAAGAAGTATTAGAAATATTAAGAGATAAGAAAACATTAGCTATAATGATATTTATACCATTATTATTATATCCAATTATGATTATAGCTGGAACACAAATAGGAATAAGTTTACAATCAACAGATAAGGAAACACCAATATTAGTTGGAGTAAAAGAACTGCCAAATAAACAAATTGTTGATACATTTAAAACTGATAAAGAATCTTCTTATTCTTTTATAGTTACTACTGATTATAAAAAAGATATAAATGATAATAGGATTAATTTATATTTAGATATTGATAATAATAAGTATACTATTTATGCAGATGCTAGTGGTAATAAAACTAATTTATTTGTTAGTAGTGTAGGTGATTGTTTAGATAAGTATAAAGCTTTATTAGTAGAACAGAGTTTAGTAGAACAAGGTTTTGATGCTGATAGTATTTTAGAACCTATAATTATTGATGCAGTGAATATTGCTAATGATGAATCAATGGTAGGAAAAGTGCTTGGTAGTATATTACCTATGATACTTATTATGATGATTATGATGGGTGCAATGTATCCAGCAATTGATGTTACTTCAGGTGAAAAAGAACGTGGTACATTAGAAACGTTATTAACTTTACCTATTAGTAATATTGAATTAATTACAGGTAAGTTTTTAGCAGTAGCATTAATAGCTGTTATTACTGGTATTCTAAATTATGTTTCTATGTTAGCGACGGGTGCTTTCTTATTAGCGCAGATGGGTGCAGCAACACAAAATATAAATGTTAATATAGTTAGTATGTTACCTGGTTTATTTATTACTTTATTATGTGTATGTGTATTGGCATTATTTATTAGTGCTGCTGTTATGTGCGTTTGTATATTTGCTAGATCATTTAAAGAAGCTAATAACTATTTAACTCCTTTTATGATATTAGTTATGATTCCTTCGATGCTCACAATGAACGGTAGCATAGTGCTTAATGGTTATACTGCAGCTATTCCAGTCCTTAATGTTTCTTTATTAATTCAAGATGCTTTAATGATGAAGTATAATTTAGTTAATATTAGTATTTGTTTATTTAGTAATATTGTATTTGCTTTTATAGCAGTATATATATTGTCTAAGTTATTTAATAGTGAAGATATATTATTTTCTAATAGTAATACTTTCTCTTTATTTGATAAAAGAGATAGTATATTAAAGAAGGATACTCCTACGATGGGAGATACTATGATGATTGTTTCGATCGCTTTCCTACTTCTAGTATTCGTAGGAACATTTGTACAGACTAGGTTAGGTGCACTTGGTGTGTTCCTTACTCAGGTAGGTATAATTAGTATTGCGATTGGGGCTGTAATTTATTTGAAGTGTGATATTAGAAAGACTTTTAAGTTATACAAATGTAATGTTAAATCTATATTAGCTTCTATTTTATTATTTATAGGTTTATATCCTATTACATTACTTATTAATACTACATTAATTCAATGGTTTCCTAGCTTTGGAGCTAATGCTGAAGGAGTAGTTAATCTAATGCCTAAGACAGCACTAATGAGTTTTCTATTAGTTGGAGTATGCCCAGCTATTTGTGAAGAATTCTTCTTTAGAGGTTTTGTATTATCAGCATTTAAGAAAAAGAATTTAAAATTAGCTATTGTAGTAGTTGGTTTATTATTTGGTTTATATCATATGAATCTTATTAAGCTGATACCTACTACAATGGTAGGAATGTTTGCTTGTTATTTAGTAATTAAAAGTGGATCTATTATCCCAGCTATGCTTCTACATTTTTTAAATAATAGTTTATCAGTGTTACTTAGTTATAATCTAGACAATTTATTATTGATAGAAAAATTCTATATGGATATGACCGCATTTAAAGTAATAGGTATTATAATGTTATTTATAGTTACATGTATTATAGCTATTAAATTATTAAGAAAAAGAGATATACCAACATCCGATATAGAAAAGATTAATAA
>JAVXTN010000024.1:0-451 GCA_036642635.1 Erysipelotrichaceae bacterium | reverse complement strand
GAAAACACTCAACAAACTATTGAATTAGGTATTAGAACTGCTATAGATCGTAATATTAAGACTTTAGTTATAGCTACTACTTCTGGGTATGTAGTAGATTTTATTCCTAAGGATACTAATTTAAATATTGTCTTTGTTACTACTGCATATGGATCTAAGCTTGATAATGCATGTGAATTAGCTGATGATAAACGTGATGCTATTAAGGCTAATGGTTATCATTTAGTATGTGCAGCACATGCATTATCAGGTGCTCAAAGAGGTATATCTAAAAAGTATGGTGGTATTTCAGATATTGAAATAATTGCTAATACTTTAAGAATGTTTTCACAGGGTACTAAAGTTTGTGTAGAAATTGCAGCTATGGCAGCTGATGCTGGTGAAATTAATGTTAATGAACAAGTTGTAGTAATGGGAGGAAGTTCTCATGGTTTAGATACAGCATTAATAT
>JAVXTN010000023.1:7068-10883 GCA_036642635.1 Erysipelotrichaceae bacterium | reverse complement strand
ATGACAACCCAATTGCTGTAATCTCTCGTGAAGACGGATCAGGAACAAGAGCAGCATTTGAAGAAATAGTAGGCTATAAAGCAAAAGAACTAGTAGCTAATGCTGAAATTCAAAAAGCAACTAATGCTTTAATTCAGTCAGTAGATTCAAATCCTAATGCTATAGGATTTATATCACTAGGAAGTCTTAAAGATAGTGTTAAAGCAGCTAACGTTAATGGAGTAGTAGCTAATGTAGAAAACATTACAAATAAAACATATAAGCTACAAAGACCTTATAACTTAGTAAGTAAAAAAGGAAATGAAGCAGAAATTAAACCTTTACTAGATTACATAAAGAGTGAAGATGGAAAGAAAATAATCGTCGATAAGAAATATATCCCCGTTGAATAGGAGCATTTAAAATGAATGATATTACAAGAAAAAATTTAATCGATAAAGTATTTAAGATTGTAGTAATGATATTTGCTAGTCTATCAATCATTTCACTAGGAGCAATCCTAGTTTTTATACTTGTCCGAGCATTACCCTTATTTAAAGAAGTTAATATAATAGATTTTATAACAGGAACTACTTGGAGTCCTTCTGAAAATATATTTGGTATTGCACCATTTATACTATCAAGTCTTTTAACTACACTATTAGCAGTAGTTATAGGTATTCCAATTGGATTATATACAGCTATATTTATAGCAGAAATAGCTAATAAACATTTCTCTAAGTTGATGTTAAACGTAGTAGAAATATTAGCAGCTATTCCATCTGTAATATATGGATTCTTTGGAATAACAATAGTAGTACCATTTATTCAAAATCTATTTAATTTAAGAAGTGGATCCACATTATTAACTGCTTCTTTAATATTAGCATTAATGGTATTACCAACAGTAGTATCTTTATCTACCTCAGCTTTAAAAAGCGTTCCAACTAGTATTAAAGAAGGATCTCTTGCTTTAGGAGCAACTAAACTACAAACTATCTTTAAAACTATGATACCATATGCTAAGTCAGGTATTCTGACTTCATTTGTATTAGGAATAGGACGCGCGTTAGGAGAAACCATGGCTGTAATATTAATAGCAGGTAACTCAACTAATATGCCAATATTAAACCCTATATACCAAGCCTTCTTAAATGGAGGAAGAACATTAACAGGTAACATAGTAATAGATTTAGATTATGCATCAGGTATTCATGAAAGTGCATTATTTGCTACAGGTGTTATATTATTCCTATTTGTAAGTATTTTAAATTTAATAATTTTATATATAAATAATAGGAAGGTGAAATAATATGAAAAGAAAAATAATAGATAAACTTAATTTGTTATTAATATATATAAGTGCTACAATCTGTTTATTAACTATGTTAGGTATAGCATATTTTATATTAAAGAATGGATTAGCTTATGTTTCCTTAGATTTTATCTTTGGTGATTATCGTAGTGGTGGTATACTTAATATGATTGTAGGTACTTTATATATAGTACTATTAAGTATTGTTATTGCTACTCCAATTGGTATATTAACTGCTTTATATTTAAATGAGTATGCTAAAGAGAATAGATGGAGTAGAATATTAAGATTTGCTATAGATGGGCTAGTGTCTGTTCCATCTATTGTATATGGTTTATTTGGGTTCTCATTATTTGTTACTGTTTTAAAGTTTAAGTATTCTATATTATCGGGTTCTTTAACTTTAACTATTATGATATTACCTGTTATAATTAAAACTGTAGAAGAGGCTTTAAAGAGTGTTCCTAATGAGATTAGAGAAGGTTCTTTAGCATTAGGTGCTAGTAAGGTACAAACTCTAATTAAAGTAGTAATACCAGCTTCATTATCAGGAATAGTTACTGCTATAATATTAGCAATTGGTAGAGTAATAAGTGAAAGTGCTCCTTTAATATTAACTGCTGGAATGGTAGCTAGAATGCCAAATAGTATAATGGATTCAAGTAGAACATTAACTACACATTTATATTACTTAGCAAGTGAAGGTACTAGTAATGAAGCACTAAATGAAGCGTATGCTACTGCTTGTGTATTATTAATAGTAATTATATTTATTAATGTTATGACTAAGCTTATAGCTAAATTTATAGAAAAGAAAGTAGGATAAAATGATGGATATAAAATTCAGTGTAAAGAATTTAGAATTATATTATGGAGATGCTATTGCTTTAAAGAGTATTAATATGGAAGTACCTAGTGGTAAAGTAACAGCACTAATAGGACCTAGTGGTTGTGGTAAATCAACATTTTTAAGAACATTAAATAGAATGAACGATCTTATAGATACAGTTAAAACTAGTGGTGAAGTAATATTTAATAATAATAATATTTTAGATAGTGATACTGATGTTACTGAATTACGTACTAAAGTAGGTATGGTATTTCAAAAACCAAATCCTTTTCCAATGAGTATATATGAAAATGTAGTTTATGGTTTAAGATGCCAAGGTATAAAAGATAAGAAAGTACTAGATGAAGTAGTAGAAACTTCATTAAAACAAGCAGCACTATGGGAAGAAGTTAAAGATCGACTAAATAAATCTGCAATTTCTTTATCAGGTGGTCAACAACAACGTCTATGTATTGCTCGTTGTATTGCTATGAAACCTGAAGTAATTTTAATGGATGAACCTACAAGTGCTTTAGATCCTATAGCTACTACAAAGATTGAGGATCTTATAGAATCATTAAAGAAACAATATACTATACTTATTGTTACACATTCAATGCAACAAGCAGCACGTGTCTCAGATTATACAGCTTTCTTTTTAATGGGAGAAGTAGTAGAATATGATGAAACTAATATTCTATTCTCTAAACCTAAGGATAAACGTTGTGAAGATTATATTACCGGAAGATTCGGATAGGAGAACATTATGGTTATAAAAATGGATAAGAGCCTTAAAGCTATGGAAACCTCAGTTTATAAGATGGGTGATAAAGTAATAGCTCAACACGAATTAGTTTGTGAACTAATTCGTAACAATGATTCAGATTTAGCTTTAAAAATTATTAGTAGTGATGATTTTATAAATCATATGGAAGAAGAAATCAATGATCAAGCCTTTAGTTGTATAGCATTATTATCTCCAGTAGCTACTGATTTAAGAAGAGTTATTGTGGCTATTAAAATTGCAGGAGATTTAGAAAGAATAGGAGACTATGCTAAAAATATAGCTATGTATCTTATTAAGCATCAACCTGATGATTATATTGTTGATTATGCTGAACAAATGATGAAGTACTTCCTTGATATGATTAAGGATGTTATGAAAGCTTATAAGAGTAGAGATGTTGATTTAGCATTCTCTATACCTGAACGTGATAAAAATATAGATACACTATTTAATGAATTAGGTACTAAACTTAAGAATTTAGATGATATAGATCGTATGAAGAAGATATTCTCATTAACTTCTATGCTTCGATCAATTGAACGTAGTGGTGATCATACTACTAATATATGTGAAGAAGTAATCTACTTAATTAAAGGTCAACATTACGATTTTGGATAATAAAAAGTCTGTCATATTAGTGACAGACTTTTTATTATCTATTTTATTTTGATTCTATAATGTTTTCACTTTTTATTGGTGCTACATACTGTGGAACATTCTTGATAGAAGCAATGTTACAAGCATGATCTCCAATACGTTCTAGGTTACCTAGTATATCTACATAAACACTTCCTGTAATAGCAGTTCTACATTCATCAGTAGCCATACGTTTGAAGTGTCTTTGACGTGCTTTTTCTTCGATTAAATCTAAGTAGTTTTCACGATCTTCTAAACGATGAACAATG
>JAVXTN010000023.1:0-7058 GCA_036642635.1 Erysipelotrichaceae bacterium | reverse complement strand
TCATCTTTAGTATCAAAGGCTTCTAAAGCCATCTTAATCATTTCATTAACTACTTCGTACATATCATTTACATCTTTTTTAGCAGCATCTGAGAACTTACCTTTTTCATCATAAGCCATTTCATAGAATTCAGCTAAATTCATCGCTATATCTCCGATACGTTCAATGTTTTTAATAACCTGTAAGTTTTCAATTAATTCATCAGTATCATGTTGACCAAGACTTTGATGAGCTATAACCATTAAATATTCAGTAATCTTATTATCTAATGAATTAATAGCATCTTCATATTGATGAGCAATATCATTATGTTTACTAGATCCTGTATTAAAGTATTCTTTAGTAGCATTAATAGCTTCTATAGATAATTCTCCCATTTTTAAAGTAGCTTGTTTTGAAATACCTAAAGCACCTGCAGGTAATTCATTAGCTAATTTAGGATTTAAATCATCTAGTTTAACTTCTATTCTTTCTTGTTCATCTCCACGTATTACTTTTTTAATTACAGCTACCATGGTTCCTATAAATGGATATGCCACAATAGTAGTAGTAATATTAAATATAATATGGGCGAGTGCTATTTGCATCATAGGTGTAATAGCAAAATCTACTGTTAATGTATTTATTAAAGCAACTAATGGATATAATAAACACATAAAGATTACTGTACCAGTAACATTAAATAGAACATGAACTCCAGCGGCTCTTCTACTTGCTAATGATCCTCCTAGGGCTGCAATAACTGCTGTTACTGTTGTACCTATATTAGAACCAAATACAAATGGTAGGGCAGCTACTAACGTAATAGCGCCAGCGTCATATAATTTTTGAATGATTCCAATAACTGCTGAACTTGACTGAACTACACCAGTCATAACTGTTCCAGCTAATAGACCTAATAGCGGTTGATCTGCCATTGCAGTAGCGAAAGATTCAAATTGAGGGAATTGACCAAATAAACTTAATTGATCTCCCATTAATTTTAAACCAAAGAATAATAAACCAAAACCTAATAGTATTTGTCCAGCATATGTTGTTTTCTTACGCTTAGAGAACACAACTATTAATACTCCAACAAATACAAAATATAAAGCAAATTTTTCAATATTTAATCCAATTAATACAGCAGTAATAGTAGTACCAATGTTAGCACCCATTATTACTCCAATAGCTTGGTCTAATCGCATAAGACCAGCTCTTACAAATCCAATCGCAATCGCAGTAGTAGCACTACTAGATTGAATGAATAATGTAATTAATGCTCCAATTAGAATCCCTTTCCATGGCTTAGATGTATACTTGTCTATTATATCTCTTAGTTTATCACCAGCGATACTTTTAAGACCATCTCCCATATATTGAATCCCAAATAAGAATAAAGCAAATCCTCCAATTATTAAATCCCATTGGACAGATGCATAAGTAATAGTTTCAGTCGCAACTTCTATCATATAAATCCTCCTAAGCATACTTAACTATTCTAACATTTTTATTAATAATAAAATACTCTTTTTCTAATATATTATAAACTTTTACAAAAATCTATTAAAAAACAAACTAAAATCTCACTTAAAACTTATATTACACCTTATTTTTATATAAATTTTAATAAAAGATAATAAAGTAAGTAGTCACTATGTTATAATATTCTAGTAAAGAGGTGTCCTATGGAAATTAATATAACTAATCAAACAGAAGAAAAGAAATGGTTAAATTATAAAAAGTTATTTATTGAGATAGCTAAGCGTACAGAAGTTCTTTTAAAGCTTAAGGATGATAGTGGTACATCAGTTATCTTTGTTACTTCTAAACAGATTCATGAAATTAATTTAGAGTATCGTAAAATTGATCGTCCTACTGATGTGATTTCATTTGCTATGCATGATAGTGAAGAGGATTATGAGCATATGGAGGGTGATGAAGAACTTGGTGATATTTTCATTAATGTAGAGGCAGTTGTTAATCAAGCAGATGAATATGGTCATACTATTAAAAGAGAAGTAGGTTTCTTATTTGTTCATGGTTTATTACATTTATTAGGCTATGATCATATGAATCCTAGTGATGAAGCTAAAATGTTTAAGCTTCAGGATGATATATTAGATGAAATTGTTAAGAAAAGTTCTAAATAAATTTAGATTTGCTTTTGCTGGATTAATAAATGGTTTATGTAATGATTCTAGTATTCAAATTCAGTATTGTTTAGGTATTATTACTATTATAGCTGCTATATTATTAAAATTAAGTATAATTGAATGGTCAATTATCTTAATTTTAATTGGTTTAGTTATAGCTATAGAGTATTTAAATTCTTGTATTGAGGATTTAGTTGATTTACATTTTAGTGCTTTAGATCCTTTAGCTAAAAAGATTAAGGATATGTCAGCTGCTAGTGTTTTAGTTATATCAATTGTTGCTTTGGTGGTTGGTGGTATTATTTTCATTAGTAAGTTATAGAAATGGAGAAATTGAATGGGATATAAATCAGGTTTTATTGCTATTGTTGGTCGTCCTAATGCTGGTAAATCAACTTTATTAAATGCTATTTTAAAGGAAAAGATTATGATTACTTCTCCTAAGGCTCAAACAACTAGAAATAATGTTTCTGGTATTTTAACTAAGGAGGATGTTCAATATATATTTATTGATACTCCAGGTATTCATAAACCTCAACATGAATTAGGTAAGTCTTTAAATAAAAGTGCTTATAGTGCTTTAAGAGATGCTGATGTTATATTTTATATAGTGGATGGTAATGAAAGTTTTGGTGGTGGTGATCGTTTTATGCTAGAACATTTAAAAGATCGTAAAGCACCAGTGTTTTTATTATTAAATAAGGTTGATTTATTTAAAAAAGAACATTTAATTAAATTATTAAATGAATGGAATGCACGTTTTCCCTTTACAGAGATGTTTCCTATTTCTGCTAAGACTAAGAATAATATTGAAACTTTACTTAAAATAACGAAGAAGTATTTACCTGAAGGTCCTCAGTTTTTTCCAACTGAAATGAAAAGTGATCATCCAAGATCTTTTCTTTTAGGAGAAATAATAAGAGAAAAAGTATTATATAAGACAGAAGAAGAAATTCCACATTCTGTAGCTGTAATAGTTGAAGATATTCAAGAAAAGAATCAAGAACTTCAAATGCAAGCACTAATTATTGTTGAAAGACCATCTCAAAAAGGTATTATCATTGGTAAACAAGGTTCAATGATTAAAGATATAGGGAGTGCGGCTCGAAGAGATTTAGAATTAATGCTTGGTAAACATGTTTATTTAGAACTATATGTTAAAGTTGAAAAAGACTGGAGAAATAATCCTACAAAACTTCAACAATTTGGCTATAGTGATATAGAAAATAATGAAGAATTAAATGAAGCAGATGAAGATCTAATGGAAGCTGAATTATTAGCTAAGTTTGCTGACATTGAACAATCAAATTAAAGGAATTATTATTAAACATGTTGACTATAAAGAAGCTGATTCAATATTAAACGTTTTAACTCCTAAAGATGGTAAACAGACAATATACGCTCGAGGTATAAGAAAAATTACTAGTAAGAATGCTTCTTCTTGCATGCTATATGGATATAGTAATTTTTCTTTACTAGAGCGTAATGCTAATTCAGAAATGCGATTATTAAAATTTAGTGAAAACATTGATAATTTTTATAGCATTAGAGAAGATTTAATTAGAGGAACAATAGCTAGTATGCTAGTAGAAATTGTAGATAGAATTAATGATGATACAGAAATAGTATTTAATATATTATATGAATCATTAATTCTATTAAAAGATTGTAAACAACCATTCTGTTTATTAGCATTATTTGTAAGTAAGATTAATGAACAACAGGGAATAGCACTGAATGTAGACGAATGTGTTATATGTCATAAGAAGAATAATATTGTTGGAATTTCAAGTATTAATGGTGGCTTTACATGTAACGACCACCACGAAGATATTATAAGGTTTAGTAGTGAGGAGCTTAAGAAGATTAGGTATATTACTAAAATAACATTAGAGAAATATCAAATATTAGAGGAATATGGGAACTATTCTTATCAGTTAGTACAGTTATTTATGAATATACTAATTGAATATAGTGGAATGTATTTAAACTCTTATAAAGTATTAAATGCAATAGTAAAAAATCTTAATATAGAAGGTTGAAGTAATTATATGCTTAATATGTTAACAATATGCGTAAATAAGCGAAATGATAGGAAAACGCGTTGACAAAATGACTAAAAAAGTGTATAAATTATAAGGTATATTAGAATATTATGTCATTCACCACAAAGGTGAGTTTTTTATCGAAAGGGGTATACTATGAATGAAAAAAAATTTGAAACAGTTGTAGCACATATGAAAAACTCTGGATTTGTATTTCAAGGTTCAGAAATATATGGAGGATTATCTAATACTTGGGATTTTGGTCCTTTAGGAGTAGAATTAAAGAATAATATTAAAAGTGCTTGGTGGCAAAAATTTATTCAAGAAAGTCCTTATAATGTAGGAATACAATCAGCAATACTAATGAACCCACAAGTATGGGTAGCTTCAGGACATGTTGGAGGATTCTCAGATCCATTAATGGACTGCCGTAACTGTAATACTAGACACCGTGCCGATAAATTAATTGAAGACTTCTCTAAAGGAGAAGTAAATCCAGGTGGATGGACAAACGAACAAATGATGGATTACATTAAAGAAAATAAAATAGCATGTCCAGATTGTGGAAGTCATGACTTTACAGATATTAAACAATTTAATTTAATGTTTAAAACTTTCCAAGGAGTAGTAGAAGATGCTAAGAGTGCAATACACTTAAGACCAGAAACTGCACAAGGAATGTTTGTTAACTTTAAAAATGTACAAAGAACAATGCGTCGTAAATTACCATTTGGAATTGGACAAATAGGAAAATCATTTAGAAATGAAATTACACCAGGGAACTTTATATTCCGTACACGTGAATTTGAACAAATGGAATTAGAATTCTTCTGTAAACCAGGAACAGACCTAGAATGGTATGCATACTATAAAGACTATTGTGCTAACTTCCTAACAACACTAGGAGTTAAAAAAGAAAATATAAGACTAAGAGAACACGAACAAAAAGAATTATCACATTACTCTAACGGAACTTGTGATATTGAATATTCATTCTCATTTGGATGGGGAGAAATTTGGGGAATAGCAGACCGTACTGATTTTGATTTAAATGCACACCAAACAACATCTAAAAAATCATTAGAATACCAAGATCCAGAAACTAATGAAAAATATTTAGCATACTGTATTGAACCATCAGTAGGAGTAGAACGTATGATGCTAGCATTTATGTGTGATGCCTATGATGAAGAAGTAATTAATGATAAAGACACAAGAACAGTATTAAGATTGCACCCATACTTAGCACCAATCAAAGCATGTATAATGCCATTATCAAAAGTATTAAGTGCTAAAGCAATGGAAGTGTTTGCTAAATGCAGTCCAAACTTTAATTGTGAATTTGATGAAGCAGGAAGTATTGGTAAAAGATACCGTCGTCAAGACGCTATCGGAACACCATTCTGTATAACATATGATTTTGATTCTGAAACAGATCAAAGCGTAACAGTAAGAAATAGAGATACAATGGAACAAGAACGCATTAAAATCGAAGAACTAGTAAGCTATATAACAAACAAAATTAAAATCTAATTGAGGTGATTGCTTGATGCGACTTAGTGAAGACTTGATTAACGAAATTAGAAGTAAAGCTGATATAGGTGAAATTATATCAACCTATGTACCTCTAAGTAAGAAGGGCAAGAATCTCTGGTGTACTTGTCCTTTTCATGATGATCATGCACCAAGTATGTCAGTATCATTAGAAAAACAAATATATAAATGTTTTGTATGCGGCGAAGGTGGTAATGTTTTCAATTTTGTATCCAAAATTGAAAACATACCATTCGTCGAAGCAGTTGTAAAAGTAGCAGAATTAGCAAATATTCCCATTGATATTAAACTAACAAAAACTGATAATAAACCAGTAGACCCACTAATAAAAGAAATATATGAAATAAACCAAGAAGCTATCGATTTTACAAATTATGCAATCGGTAATGTAGATGCTAAATTTGTAAGAGACTATTTAGAAAAAAGAGGAATTACAAAGGATATTATTGAAAAGTTCACAATTGGGTATAATCCTAGTGGAAGTAAGCTTTATCAATTCTTAAATGCTAAGAAACATACTGATGAACTATTAACTAAAATAGATCTTGTAAGAGCCTATAACAATGGCTTTAAGGATGTATTTGCTGAACGTATACTAATACCTATTCATAATGAATTTGGTAAACCAGTAGGTTTTACAGGTCGACGCCTACTAGAAAATGAAGACGCTAAATATATTAATACAGCGTCGACACCAGTATATGAAAAAGGAAATATAGTATTTAATTATCATCGTGCTAAAAAAGAAATTAAAGATCGAAAGTGCGTATATTTATTAGAAGGAGCTATGGATGTAATATCCTTAGAAAAGATTGGAATAACAAATGCAGTAGCAACCCTTGGAACTGCATGTACAAATGAACAAGTAAAGCAAATTAAGAATTTACACACTCTAGTAAGAATATTTTATGATGGAGATCAAGCAGGAATAAATGCAACCTATAAATTTGGACAATTAGCTAAACAAAACAATATACAGTTTGAAATAGTTAACAACCAATATAAGATGGATCCTGATGAAATCATAGACTGTAAAGGTAAAGAAGAACTTATAGCTATATGTAATAAAACTATATCATGGATTGAATTCCTATTTAAGTATTTACCAACTAAGTATAATCTAGAGAACTATTCACAAAAGAAACAATTTGCTGAAACAATGCTAGAAGAAATTAAACTTATTAATGAAGACTTTGAAAAGAGATCAGCAATTAATAAACTAAAAACATTGACTGGCTTTGATGTTACACAAAACTTTAATCAGCAACAAGCAATACAACCAGCCTATGAAAAAAGAGCATATACAAATATGCCAAAGAAAGGT
>JAVXTN010000022.1:0-10948 GCA_036642635.1 Erysipelotrichaceae bacterium | reverse complement strand
CTTCTTTTACTTTATTTATTACTTCTTCATTTTCATCACTTTTAAGTACTTGTGAGATCCATAATGCTACTTGTTTAAATTCAGTTTCTTTAAAACCTCTAGTAGTCATAGCAGCACTTCCTAATCTTATTCCACTAGTTACAAATGGTTTTTCCGGATCATTAGGTATAGTATTCTTATTACATGTTATATTAGCTAAATCTAATAATCTTTCTGCTTTCTTACCACTAATTCCTAAACTCTTTTTAACATCCACTAGTATTAAGTGATTATCACTACCACCAGTAACTATCCTAAAGCCTTCAGCGATTAATGTTTCTGCCATTACGTGAGTATTCTTTATTACTTGAGCTGCATATTCTTTAAACTCTGGTTGTAATGCTTCTCCAAAGCATACAGCCTTAGCTGCTATAATATGCATTAAAGGTCCACCTTGCATACCTGGGAATACTTTCTTATCAATTAGTGCTGCATACTTCTCTTTACACATTATTACTCCACCACGTGGTCCTCTTAATGTTTTATGTGTAGTAGTAGTTACAAAGTCAGCATAAGGTACTGGTGAAGGATGAAGACCTGCTGCTACTAATCCTGCTATATGTGCCATATCTACCATTAGGTAAGCTCCTACTTCATCAGCTATTTCTCTAAACTTCTTAAAGTCTATTATTCTAGAGTATGCACTAGCTCCTGCTATAATCAATTTAGGTTTATTAGCTAACGCTACTTCTCTAACGTTATCATAATCTATATATTCTGTAATTGGATCTACTCCATAACTTACAAAGTTATATATAATTCCAGAGAAATTCATTGGGTGTCCATGTGATAAATGCCCACCACTAGCTAAATCCATTCCTAGTACTGTATCTCCTGGTTCTAATATTGAAAAGTATACTCCCATATTAGCTTGTGATCCTGAATGTGGTTGTACATTAACATGTTCTGCATGAAACATCTCAATTAATCTTTCTTTAGCTATATTTTCTATAACATCTACATTTACACATCCACCATAATATCTTTTAGCTGGATATCCTTCAGCATACTTATTAGTTAATATACTACCAGCTGCTTCTAATACATCAGCTGATACAAAGTTTTCAGATGCTATCAACTCTATATTATTACATTGTCTTTTATATTCCTGATCAATTGCTTCTTTAATTAACATGTCTTTCATTTTATTTTCTCCTCTTCCTAGTTACTACTAGTTCTTTCAATGGTTTACATCGCTTATATTGTTTATATACTTATGCATTTCTAATGTTTAATCTTCTAACTTACTTATCTTATTAATTCTTGCTATGTGTCTTTCTCCATTAGAGAAAGGTGTTTCTAACCAAACTTTAACGATTGCTCGCATCATTTCTTCTCCTATAATGCGTTGTCCCATAGCTAATACATTAGTATCGTTGTGTTCTCTTGTTAGTTGTGCACTTAGTGTTTCTGAGCATAAAGCACATCTTACACCTTTAATTTTATTGGCTGCTATACTTACACCAATTCCTGTTCCACATATTACTATTGCACGATCATTTTCTTTATTAGCTACTGATTTAGCTGCTGCTGCTGCATAATCTGGATAGTCACATGATGCTTTATCATATGTTCCAAAGTCTTGAACTGTGTGTCCTTGTTCAGCTAATTCTTTCTTTAATATTTCTTTGTATTCTAATGCTCCATGGTCACATCCTAAGGCTATTTTCATTTTAGTTCTCCTCTATTCTTAGTACTTCATTAATATCTTGTTGACTGATTGTTCCTTCTCTTATAATTTTAGGTTTATTAGTAGTAGCATCTATAATTGTAGAGGCTATTCCTAATCCACTTTTACCTAAAACTATAGCATCAATTCTTCCATCTAATTGTTGTATTACTTCTTGTGAAGTAGTTCCTGTTTTTTGTCCACTAATATTAGCACTGGTTACTAGTAATGGTTTACCTACAGCTCTAATTAGTTCTAGGGTATATTCATCACTTGGCATTCTAACTCCTAATGTTGGTAAACCATTACTAATGTAGGAGGCTAGAGTATCCTTCTTTTCTAATATTAATGTACAAGCACCTGGCATAAAAGCATTCATTAAAGCTAACTGAGTTTTACCTACTTTAGCCACTTCTTTTATGATAGCTAAATCAGCTATCATAAAAGGGATTGGTTTTCCTTCATCTCTAGTTTTAGCTATTTTTAAATTATTTAAAGCTTCTTCATTGTCATAAACTACTCCTAGTCCATAAACTGTATCTGTTGGAAAAGCTACTACTTTTCCTTGCTTTAATAATTCAGCTGTTTCTTTAATATTTCCTGCTTCTATTCTTAGTGTTTTCATTGGCTACCTCTTTATTACTTTATAATTATAAGCCATTATATAAAAATTTCAAATGTTATCTCTACAAATTCTATTTTCTTTTAGATTTAGTTCTCATATTCTACCACTAATATAAGTTATTTAAAGAAACTAAAGAGTTCAGCTAAAAAGCTTTTAGGTTTAACTGTTGGTATACAGTATTCTTGTTTATCTAATATACCTTTTATAGTTGTTCCTTTTCCATCTCCAATTACTATAGTTAAATTGTTATCTAATAAACGTACTGTAGATCCTTTTATTTCTTCAAATACATCTAGATTATCTCTGATTATATCATCATAACTTTCTTCATTTAGTCCGTCTACCATTTCATTAAATATAGATTGCATTTCTTTTTTAGTATCATATACATTACCTATTTCTGAGTCCATTTTTATGGTGAATTCTATATTACTATAACTTGTTGCTATGGTTGGTAATGTTAAAACTAATAGCCATATACTAGCAAATAATAAGTACTTTTTCATTTTAATTCCTCCTATGTTAAAGGAATTATTCCCTAATATTTTCCAGTTATACAAAAAAGATATTAGTCAAACTAATATCTTATGAGTATAGATCTATAAAATCTTTTTCTTCTAGCAAGTGTACTGATACTGTTACATTGTCATCAAAGTAGGTTTCTATATCTTTATTTGCTAATACATCCCATGATTCTCCAAAATGATTATGTAATAGTATTTTATAGCATCCTGCTCCTTGATTCTTTCTTTTTAGCATATAACTTGTTATGCCATTGTTTTGGTATTGTGCTAATTCTTGCATGATTTCTAATGCATAATGATATTCAACATCTAGTGCTACTATTTCATTATAGTCATCAATCATGTATTCTCCGTATTTTTGTAGAAACTGTGTGTCTACTAGCATAAATGATTTGTTTTCATACATTTTAGCATCATTAAATTCTTTTTCTTTTACGTCAAATATCCATTCTACTGGTAGTTTAAAGCTATCTATACTTAGTATCCATAGCGTTGAGGGAGTAGCAAACAATAGGTTCTTAAAGCAGGTTGGGAACATTGATACATTTTCTTTCGAATTATGATATGTTAGGCGAATTGCATTCATCTTATCACTCCTTTATACTATAATAACTTTTATTTACTAACTTTACAAGTAGTTATGTAACCGTTTTCGTTTTTACTTCACTTCTTCCCATGAATCGTCGCTTCCTGGGGCTGATTGTGTCCACCATTTTGCTTTATAGGTTTTTCCATTTGCTTTAGCTGTTTGTCCACCTGTATAGGTTTGTTGTCCTCCATCATTGTTTCCTTCTGTTGTTTCTGTTTTAGATTCTTCCCCTGTATTTTTGTTATCACCACTAGTTTCTGCCTTACTTTCTTCTTTTGGTGTTTCTTCATTCCCACTAGTTCCATTATCACCACTAGTTCCATTATCACCACTAGTTTTAAAGAATTTACTTAGTCCTGTATTACTACATATCTGTTTAGCTACTGCTCCACTAGTAGTTTTAGTTTCTTCTTGTGTTGTAGTTTCTTCCTCTGTTTTTGTTTCTTCTTTTGTTTCTTCTTTTGTTTCTTCTTTTGACTCTTCTTTAGTTTCTGTATTAGTATTATCACCTTTAGTAGCTACTGGTTTACCTTTACCTTCTCCAAAGATTACTTGTCTATTAAGTTCATTACCTTTAGGACTTAAGTATTGAGCTAATTCTATACTTGTTATACTTTTAGCATCACCACCATTAAGTTTAAAGCTATAACTAGCTCCTGGAGCTAATGTTTTAGCATCATATACTCCTGTTAAGTCTATTACTACATAACCATTTTCAGTTGTTACTTTACCAGCTTGGTAATCTCCTGTTGATAGTTTAGCACTAGTTTTAATATATAATTTAGGATAAGAAATAGTTTTAGACATAGTTTCTAATTCTTTTAATACTGCGTCTGTTTCAGACATCTTTTCATTATTAGTTATAGTAATAGATAGAGCATTACCAGATCCTGATTCACTAGCTGTTGCTTTTATATCTGCACTAATATTTATTGGAGTATAAACTATTGGTTTAGCTGGTAGTTTACCACTACCGAATAGTGCTTCTTTTTGAGCAGTTATAAGTACATCACGTTTTCCTGCGTTCTTACCTACTTTATCTTGAGAAGCCATCCAAGATATCATACCTCCTAGGTTCTTTTCTTTAACATAGGCTGCTTTAGCTTGAACTGACTTTTCATTATCATAAGTAAACATAACTCCAGATTTAGCATCATACATATAAGGTGCTTTAGCTGTATCATCCCAATATTCCTTTATATCAGGATATGCTTTCTTAATTTTATCTAGACTTCCAAAAGCAAATACTCCACTTGCTCTTCCTCCATCTCCTGCTTTTAATGGTGCTTCATTTACTGCTCCAAAACTTGGAGTTTGATCTGCATCTTTAGTATTCTTGCTTGCTTTAGTAAATAATCCTGGTAGTTCTGCATTAGATCCTTTTTCTACTTGATTCCAACCTCTTGTATAAAAAGCACTACCTATAACTATCTTTTTAGAATCAGCACCTTTATCTATTAAATAATTAACTGTTTCATCAATAGAATACTTAGAATCTTTCATACTATCTTTAGGATTAGGATATAAATTAGCTTGATGTCCACTAGTTCCATCCCAAGCTCCACGCATATCATAAGTCATAATATTAGCAAAGTCTACAATCTTAAATAGTTCTTTAACATCTATTCCAGATTCTAACTTTGGTTGTCCAGCCGGTAGTGCAACACTTACTTCATATGTTTTTCCTATAGCTTTTCCTTGTTCATTTAAAGCTGTTTTTAATTCACTTAAAAATTTAATATAATTAGCTTTATCTTCTTTAGAAGCTTTTGTTGTTCCTTCATCTTTATCATTATCTACTTTATCTGGTTCTCTTTTTTCTCCTGGGTATTCCCAGTCAATATCTACAAAGTCCATATTAGTATATTTAACATAAGCTACTAAGTTCTTAACAAATTTTGTTCTTAGTTTACTATCAGCACATACTACAGAGAAGTCTCCTGATTTAGACCATCCTCCAACTGATATTCCTATTTTCATATTTGGATTAGCAGCTCTTAATGCTATAAATGCATTTAGGATTCCTGCTTTTCCACTTGACCATTCTACTCCACTTTCACCTACTGGTGCAGCAACAGCTGCATCATGATCAGTAAATATTAAATTAGCATCTGCATCAAAGTCTAAGAATGCAAAATTTAAATGAGTTATTTGTGAAGCTGCTATATCTTTAGGATAATAGTTTCCTTGTCCACCCCATATTGACCAATCTCCATAATATAATACATTTCTAGTATCACTAGATGCTACAGTATTAACATCTAATTCTTTAGTAGGTTCTGTATTACCACTAGATATAGGATCACTAGTTGGTTTATTAAATATTACTGCTAATAATGTAAATATCAAACCTGCTATTACTATAACAATTATAGCATTAGTAACACTTAATAAATTACGTTTCTTTTTAACTACTGTTTCATCCTTAGTAGTTTTAGTTTCTTGTCCAAAAAATTTATTAGATTCTTTTATATCTTTTTCTGGTATAACTATTTCTTTAAGTTCATTTCCTTTTCTTTTTAACATGTTATTCCTCCATTTATTTATATATTATAACATGTTTTTAGAAACAAATACTCACAATTATAGTAACAAATATAACACTATAGTATATTAGCATGTATAGCATTTCTTTTTCTATAGTATATTTCTCCTTTGGCTTATGATATTTATAATTATCACTATTGATATAAATATAGTATATTACTAGAATTAGTGTTGATATAATTACTATTCCTTCACTTATTAAATTAGTAGTTGCATAGAATGTAAAGTTTATTAAGCATCCTACTGCTCCACAAAGCACACTTAAAAGATATAGTAATCTTAGATCTTTACTTTTAGTTATTTCATATTCTTGCTCATAATGAATAATAGTCTTAAATCTGGTGATGTAAAAAATTATTCCTAAATAAGCAAAGAACGTTCCTATCATACTTACCATATGAATCGCCTTGCCTTTCATTATATAATTGTTTATTACATCCCTTTTCCTTACTTATATTATACTATTAATGTGTAGTAAAAGACACCTTAGAAGGTGTCTTTGTTAAAGTTTATATATAGTGGTCAATTATTTTTATCTACATATTTTTTATAGTTTTATATTACATTAATTTATCTGTTATATTTTCTAAATTATGTTTTATTATTACCATTCTATCTTTGTTTTCTAGGTCTTTTATTATTGTTATTTCTTTTGTTGGGAAGTATTTACTTGCTAGTTCTTGGATTAGTTTTCCTTGTTTGTATCCTATTTCCATTATTATTAGTGCTTTATTGTTTATTACTTTTTTTATGTTTAGTAGTAGTTTTTCATATATGTCTAGTCCTTGGGTTCCAGCGTATAGTGCTAGTTTTGGTTCATACTTGATTACACTGTCTGTTAGTTCTTCATTCGTTGCTATGTATGGGGGATTAGCTACTAGTATGTCTAACTTTATATTTCTTTCAATTAGTGGTTCTAGTAGGTCTCCTTTTAGAAAGGAAAGTGTTGTTTGGTTATTTTGTGCATTAATGTGTGCTACATCTAGTGCTTCTTTGCTTATATCACTAGCATATATATTTAGATTGGGTAATTCTTTTTTTAATGCTATAGCTATTGCTCCACTTCCTGTGCACATATCACATACATAGGTATTTTCTTGTTCATGAAAATACCTATGGTATAGGTTTATTGTTTGTTCTACTAGTTCTTCAGTTTCTCCTCTTGGTATTAATACATTAGGGTTAACTTTAATGCGATTACCATAGAAGTATTGGTATCCTAATATATGTTGAATTGGTTCGTCTTGCATAGCTCTTAATAAATTTGTTTCAAATTTATTAAGAGTGTCTGTGTCAACGTTTTGTTCTTTCATCATATATAGTTGATGTGGTTCTATATTTAGTGCATCTAGTAGTAATAATTGTGCAGCGTTTTCTGCTAGATCATTATTAATTAATTTAGCATTAGCTTCTTCTAATAATAATTTATAGGTTAGCATTATTTATTTTCTTGTCCTGCAATCTTAGCTTTTTGATCTGCTTCTTGTAGGGCACTAACTATGTCTTGCATTTTACCTTCCATTATACGGTCTAATTGTTGAATTGTTAATCCAATACGGTGGTCTGTTACTCTATTTTGTGGATAGTTATAAGTACGGATCTTTTCTGATCTATCTCCTGTTCCTATCTTATCTTTTCTTACTGCACCATTTTCTTCTTCAATTTTTCTTTGGTGATCTTCATATAGTCTTGATCTAATTGTCATCATTGCTGTTGCTCTATTTTCATGTTGAGATCTTCCATCTTGACATTTAACTTGTATACCAGTAGGGATATGAACAATTCTAACAGCACTATCTGTTTTATTAATATGTTGACCTCCAGCTCCACTTGCACGCATTGTTTCTACTTGTAGGTCTTTCATATTAATTTCAAAATCATCTTCTTCTACTTCAGGAGATACTAAAACAGTAGCAGTAGAAGTATGTATTCTTCCTGCAGATTCTGTTTTAGGAACTCTTTGGACACGATGTGATCCTGATTCCCATTTTAATGTACCATAAGCATTTTCTCCCTTAACTAAAAAGGATACTAAGGCAAAACCTCCTGCTTCAGCTTCATTCATTTCAATAATTTCTATCTTCCAATTTTGAGACTCTGCATATCTTATATACATTCTATATAGATCTCCAGCAAATATATTACCTTCGTCTCCACCTGCTGCTCCTCTTATTTCTACAATAGCATTACGATCATCAGTAGGATCCTTAGGTATTAAACATAATTCTAATTTAGCTAATAGTTCTGTTATTCTTGGTTCTAATTCTTCTATTTCCATCTTAGCCATTTCTTTTAAATCTTTATCATCTTCATTTAATAATTGTTTAGCTTCTTCTAAATTAGTAGCAGCTGTTTTATATTCAGCATATATTTCTACTGGTTGTGCTAATGATGCTTGTTCTCTTCCTAATTTAGCTAATAGCTTATTGTCACTAACTACATCTGGTTGCATCATTTGATCATTAATTTCGTGGTAACGATCTACCATTCCTTCTAATCTTTCTATCATTATGCTCATATATCATTATCTCCTTTAGATTATTTATATTATAACAAAAAAATAAGAACTATACATAGTTCTTATTTCTTTATTACTTGTTCGTGCCGTATTTTTTGTTGAATTTTTCGATTCTACCTTGTGCAGCAGCGAAACGTTGTCTACCAGTATAGAATGGGTGACAATTAGAACATGTATCAACTTTTAATTCTTTAACTGTTGAACCTGTTTCAAATTCATTTCCACAAGTTGAACATTTAACCATTATGCGGTTATATTCTGGGTGTATTCCATCTTTCATATTTATCTCCTTCCGCCTTAAACTCAGTGTGAGTTCAAAGTAAGTGCCCTACAATTATAGCATATTTATTTCAAATTACAATACCCTATATTAATTTACTGAAATTCATCATAACTAGTACTTATATCTTCATATTTATCATTTAAATTAAAGCTTTGATAATACTCTAGTTTAGTTCTTTCTTCTAATCTCTTAGCGCCTTCAGCGCTTAATGTTTTAACATATTTACCATTCTCTTTATAGTATTCTTTATGTATAACATCTATATTTTTCATAAACTCTTGTTCATATTGCATGAACTGATCTCCTTGATAGTTCATTACTTTAAAGGCTGTTGGCATTAACATAGTTGGTGATATATCATTACCTTGTCCTTTAAAGCTAACATTTAATGCTTTTTGTGCACTTGTATTTCCCCATATTATATATGGTGTAGTATATCTAGTTTTCATTCCTTCTATACTTTCATCTGTCTTTTGTCCTAAGAAACTATATCCACTGAAGTCATCTCCTAATAATGGTCTATGATCTCCAAATAATATAACTACTGTTGGTTCTTCTTGTTTTCTAAAGTAATCTATTAGTTTAGTTAATTCATCATTAGTATGTTTAATTCCTGATAAATAATTATTAGTTATAACATATGGTAATTGTTCATAGCTATTATCATTTATTATGTATGCTCCATTAGATGTATCATGTCCTTCATATGGTCCATGGTTTTGATAGGTTACTGAAAAATTAAAGTACTTCTTATTAGCTTTAATTGCATTAGTATATCCTTCTTTAATGTATGGAAAGAATGTTGCATCATCATATCGTACGTAATTAGGATCTTTATTAAATGCATTTTCTTCATATAAGAATTTATCATATCCTAAAAATCTATTTCCGTTTTTACGATTATAGAACCATCCTAGGCATGGATGCATAGCTTCTGTTGTATATCCTTGTTGTTTAAAGTACCAAGCTACTGAATTAACATTACTGTTTAAACTTGATGAATTATTAAATGCATTTATAACATTACGTTCTGTTGATATTGTACCTCCTGCAAATACATTATCTATTAGATTACCGTGATAGCTTTCTTCATATATATTGTCTAGGAAGGCATATGTTTCTGGATTAAACTTTACTGAACTATTTGGTCTTAAATCTGTATAGGATTCTAGCATTATAGTTACAACATTTACTTTTCTACTGTCTTCTATCTCTTTATATTCATATTTATCTAAAATTTCAGCTGCTTCTCTTTCACTATAGTTTAATGGTGGTCTTGGTATTGCTTGATCTATACTTCTTACAAATGGATATATAAATCCTCTTACTTGGTATTGTTGAGAATCTGAAAATACTGCTATACTTTCTTTATTTCCTAATCTTGCGTATAGTTCATTATCTAAATAGTATTTATTGTAGGAATCAAATGCAAATGTTCCTACTATTATTATTAATGGTATTCTTAAATAGATTGATAGTTGGTCTTTACGGCATCTTTTATATAGTATATATCCAAATCCTATAAATAGTAATACACATAGTACTTGAAATAGTGTTACATAAACTGTATATTTCTTAGTCATTTCTAATGATTCATTTACTAATGCTACATCTGCAAATACAAATGGATCGTCTCTTAGTTGTAATTTAGTTTTATTTATAATAGTAGTTATTAGTACTACTGCACATGTAAATCCATATGCTATAAAAGGTCTTCCACTTACTAGATATACCATTAGCATTAAAACTACTACTGGCATATAATTTAATAATAATAATTCTACTGACATAAAATAAGTTACTATAACTTTTGGATCTAAATTAGGACAAGCATTTACTAATGATATATAAGTAAGAATAGCACTTACAAATATAAACATTGCAACAGTAAACAGTACTTCTACAATAAATCTTAAATAGTAATGAATATCTAACTTTCTAATTCTTTTATCATTAGGTACTATAAACTTATTCTTACATTTAGTTAATAATCTAGAATTATAATAATCAAAGCCATTAACTACACTTTGTTCTTTAACAGCATATAGCCACTGTTCTTTAATGGTTTTATAATTAATAAACTTGTTATTAGTAACATCATAGATGTTACCTATGTGAATATCTATAAGATATTCACTTAATATTGGGCTAAAT
>JAVXTN010000021.1:0-11232 GCA_036642635.1 Erysipelotrichaceae bacterium | reverse complement strand
TATATGGTAGTAGTACTTCTACATTAGTATTTGGTTTAATAGATATCCCTGCTTTGACTCCATTACTATGTAAATATTGAATTAGTTTAATTCCTTCTTCATAATCTTTTATTGCTTCATAATGAAAAGTTAATATATCACACTTAGCTTCACAAAAGTACTTAGCTACTTCTACTGGATTATCAACCATAATATGTACATCCATTATCATATCTACTGCTTTATTAAAGCCTTTCATTATATCTGGTCCAAAGGTTAAATTAGGTACAAAGTGTCCATCCATAACATCAAAGTGCATCCATTTAGCTCCACTTTCATTTAATTCCTTTAATTGTTGTTCTACCTTAGAATAATCTAATGATAAGATTGATGGTGCTATAATTAGTTCCTTCATAAATACCTCCTAGTATATAATCTTTAATTATTAATCTTCTATTTAAAACTATAATTTAGTATTTAACTCTTTTATTCTGAATAATATTAACTATTTCTATATAATGTTGATAGTATTCAGCATCAATTACTTTATCTTCTACTGCTTTTTTAATTGCACATCCTGGTTCATGTATATGATTACAATCTTGGAATTTACATTCATCTTGAAGTTTAGCAAAAGGTAATAATGATTCTTTAAATTTAGGATTACTCATATGATAAAAGTCTAAACTAGAAAAACCTGGTGTATCAGCTACCCATCCATCTCCTACTTTATGTAGTTCACAATGTCTAGTAGTATGTTTACCTCTACCTAGTGCTTTACTTATTTCTTGTGTTTTAAGTTCAAAACTAGGGTCTATTCTATTTAATAATGAACTTTTACCTGCTCCACTTTGACCAGTTAATACACTTATTTTATTACTTAATAGTTTCTTTATGATTTCTACATCATAATCTTTACCCGTAATATAAACTTCATACCCCATATCTTTATAACTATCTAATTTATCTATAATAACTTTATAAGCTATTTCATCTTTAATTAAATCCATTTTAGTTATACATAATACTGGTTTAATATTAGCATAAGATATTAAAAATATTAGACGATCAATTAATACACTTGAAAAATCTGGATCTAATGTTGACATAACGATAATCGCTTGGTCAACATTAGCTATTGATGGTCTAATTAATGAATTAATTCTTGGTAGTACTTTTTGTATACAGTATTTATCTTCTAATTTTTCATAATTAACTTTATCTCCTACAACAGGACTAATGCCATTTCTCACTTTTCCCATTGCTAAGCAGTTATATACTTCTTCATTTTCTCCTAATACTTGATACTGATTAGAAATAGTTCTTATTATTGTTCCAACTCTCATTTAGCTTTTTTATAGTAATATAGTGTTATTACATTATCCTCACTTTGTTTATATAATGTATTAATTTCTGGTGTCATTTTAATTACTACTTCTTTTTCTAACACTTCAATTTCTTCTTCAGTAAAGTCTTTTACTGGTAATACACTTAGTTCAACTTTTCCGCCTTTAGCTTCTAGTGCTTTTTTAGCATCTTCTATTTTCATTCCTATTACATTAGCTGGTAATACAAATTCAGGATCGGCTGCTACTACAAATTTAATCTGCATAAATTTAGTAGGATCTACTTTAGTTCCTGGTGCTAATAAACTTTGTTCTAATATTTCTCCTGCTTTTTTACCTTTTTCTACTTTAGATTCTATTCTTACATCTATGTTTACTCCTGCATTTGAGAATGTTGATTTAACATCATCTACTTGCCATCCTACATAGTTTTGTACTTCATATGATTTAGCAGTACTAATAGTTATTACTACAGAACTTCCTTCTTCTACTTGAGTAGAAGCTGCTGGTAATGAGTTAATAATCATTCCTTCTTCATACTTATCTGATAGATCATATTTATATTTAGTATCTAATGTTAATTTACTATCAGTCAATAGTTTAGCAGCTTCTTCTGCTGTTTTTCCTTCTAATGCTGGTACATTAACATATTTAACTGGTGAGAAATCTTTAATTACTCCTGAAAAGTAAACTAGTACTACTATACCTACTAAACTTAGGGTAATAATTAATCCAGTTAATAGTTTTTGAAGTGTTCCCATCTTTTGTTTTTCTTCTTTTATAGGATTGTTATTATTAGCATCACCTATTCTTTGTAACACTCTAGTTTCATCACCTTCAGCATCATCAAATACTACTTTAGGTGCATTTAAAAAGTCTGGTAGTAAACAGTTTTCTAAATCATATAGCATTTCTTTTGCTGATTTATATCTAAATACTCTATTTTTGGCTGTTGCTTTAATAATAATATTTTCTATAGATTGTGGTAGTGTTGGATTAAATTCTTTTACACTTGGTATATCTTCTCTTAGGTGCTTCATTGCTATTTGTACTGGGTTATCTCCTCTAAATGGTACATCCCCGGTTAATAGCTCATAGAAAACAATTCCTAATGCATATATATCTATTTGATTAGTAGCTTGTTCTCCTCTTGTTGTTTCTGGTGCTAAATAGTGTGCAGATCCTAATACTGAATCACTTTGTGTAAGTTGTACTGCATCATGTGCTAGTGCTATTCCAAAGTCAGTAATTTTAACAGTTCCATCATCTTTAATTAGTACATTTTGTGGTTTAATATCACGATGAATAATATTATTATCGTGAGCATGAGCTACCGCTGATACTAATTGTTTCATTATATTAACTGCTTCTTCTTTATGTAATGCACCTCTTTGTTGGATTAATTGCTTTAAGGTTCTTCCTCTTACATATTCCATAACTATATAGTTTCTGCCATCAGCTTCTCCTACATCATATACTTCTACAACATTAGGGTGTGCTAATTTACTAGCAGCATTAGCTTCTCTTTGAAATCTTAATAATGTTACTGGGTCCTTAGATAACTCTCCTCTAAGTACTTTTACAGCTACTTCTCTATTTAAAATAGTATCTATTGCTAAATATACATCTGCCATTCCACCTTCTCCAAGAGAAGTTACTACCATATATCTGTTTGCTATCATATTTTCCATTTTATCACCTATTTTTCTATAACAATAACGCTTACGTTATCAAAGCCACCAACTAATTTACTTATATCAATTAGATTATTAACTTTGTTTTGTACACTATCTTCATTAATTAAAGTTCTAGTAATTTTATCTTGGGTTACATAACTATGTAAACCATCACTACAGATTAATATATATCTATATTCTTCTTTTATCTTATTAATATCAATTCTAACATTGTCCCATATTCCTAATGCATTAGTTAATAAATTCTTTTGTGGATGATTTTGTGCATCTTCAACACTTAATTCTCCTGATTTTATTAAATCATTAACTAAATTATGGTCTGTTGTCATACAGATTAATTCATTATAATAGGCATATAGTCTTGAATCTCCTACATTAAATACATAGGTTCCAGCTTTTCCTATTAGTGCTCCTACTAGTGTTGTTCCCATTCCTCTTTGTGAGTTACTACTTGTAGATTGGGTAAAAATTAAATCATTAGCGTGTATGATACTCATTTTTATCCATTCTCTAATTTCTTCATCAGTCTCTAACTGATTAGCTGTTTTAAAGCATTGTCCTAAATAGTCAGTAGCTATTTTACTAGCTACATCTCCGGCTTTTCCTCCGCCAATCCCATCACAGATTAATGCTAAAACAGTACCTTGTTCATTCTCTGTTAATAAAAAACTGTCTTGATTGGATTTACGCATTAATCCAACATCACTTGCTCCATAGAATTTCATCCTATCACCTCTGTTTATTTAAGATTTGTTTGGCTCTTAATTGTCCACATGCTGCGTCTATATCTCCACCATGTTCTTTTCTAATTGTGCATCTTATTCCTAGTTTCATTAGTGCATCATAGAAGACCATCGCTTGTTGATGATTTATTCCTTTATAACCATGTTCATCTACACTGTTATAAGGTATTAAATTCACATATGCATTATAACCTCTTAATAAATTAGCTAATTGCTTTACATGACTCATACTATCATTAACGTCTTTTAATAATATATATTCAAATGTTAATCTTCTATTATTCTTAGTTAAGTAATAATCGATTGATTCCATTAGTTTTTCAATTGGATATGCTTTATTTATTGGCATTAGTTGATTTCTTAATTCATTATTTGGGGCATGTAATGATATAGCTAAATTATACTGTACTTGGCAATCACTAAATTCTAAAATTTTAGGTACTACACCACATGTTGATACTGTTATATGTCTTGCTCCGATTCCTAATCCACAATCATGATTAATTGTTGCTAGAAAGTTCATTACATTATCGTAATTGTCAAATGGTTCTCCAGTTCCCATTACTACAACATGAGATAAACGATCATTAGCTTGATCTAGTTCTTGTTGTATATAAATAATTTGGGCTACCATTTCTCCACTTGTTAGATCTCTTTTTTTCTTTAATAAACCACTTGCACAAAATTTACATCCCATGTTACAGCCTACTTGAGAACTAACACAAACACTTTTACCATAGTCATAAACCATAAGAACACTTTCTACTAAACTACCGTCTTGTAATTCAAATAAATACTTTATAGTACCATCAGTAGATACTTGTTTAATCTTTAATTTTATAGGAGATATTATAAAAGTTTCACTTAAATTAGCTCTTGTTTCTTTATTAAGATTACTCATTTCATCTATTTCATGAACTCTATTACGATAAAGCCATTGAAAGATTTGATGTCCTCTAAATTTCTTCCAACCTGACTGAAGTGCATATTCTTGTATTTGTTCATAGTTTAAGTCATATAAACTCTTCATTTTATCATTTCCCTATCTGAATTAATTTAATTCTTTATGTTTTAGCTACGTTTTAATTATATCATAAATTAATATAAATTTATTATTCTTTTATTAGTTTTGCCATATAAAAACCATCACTATGATATTCATATGGGAATATAGTATGTTCTTCTATTAATTTAAAGTCTTCATTAGCATTTAAAAATTTAGCTATTTGTTTTTCATTTTCTTTTTTATTTAATGTACAGGTAGAATATACTAGTATTCCTTGTTTCTTTAGTGTTTTACTTGCAACTTGTAGTATATCAGCTTGTAGTTTACTTATACTATCCATATCTTCACTCTTCATATGATATTTAATATCTGCTTTCCTTCTCAATACTCCATAGCCACTACATGGCGCATCGACAAGAACTTTATCAAAGTATTCTTTATATCTTTCATCTATTTGAGTAGCATCTCCTACTATTGCTTTAACGCATTTTATATTTTGTCTTTCCATTCCTTCTTTAATTAATTCTACACGATGTTCATGAATATCCATAGCTATTATTTCGCCTTGGTTATTCATGATTGTTGCCATATGAGCTGCTTTAGATCCTGGTGCACTACAGGCATCTAAAATTTTATCATTAGGTTTTGGAGCCATAAAATTGGCAACCATTTGACTTGATTCATCTTGAATTGATACATCGCCAATTTTATAGGCTTCACTATCAGCTATATTACCACTTTCATAGTATACTGCGCTATTACTTTTATCTTGATTACTTTTAGCTAATGTAAACATAGGATATTTATTTAAAAACTCTTCTAATGTTATTTGTAGTGTATTAACACGTCCACATTGTGTACTTTTTTCATTGTTTTCTTTAACTATAGCTATCATAGTATCTTTTCCATATTGTTTTAACCACATATTTAATAGCCATGTAGGATGTGAAGTAACTATAGCAATCTTTTCTATTCCTGTTTCTGTAATAATTCGTCTTCCATTTCTTTGTAGGTTTCTAAGCAAAGCATTTACTAATTTAGCATATCTTCCATTATCTACATGCTTTGCTATTTCTACTGCATCATTAAGAATAGCATATGCTGGTAACTTATCCATAAAGAACATTTGATAAGCAGACATATCTAATAGTATACAAATAGGTTCTGTAGGTAAATTTTTAACATCACCTTCCCACATATATCTTGTTAGTCGATAGTTTTGTAATGTACCATAAACTATATTAGTTATTAATGCTTTATCTTGACTAGTAAAATTATCTAGTTCATGTCTTAATAATAAAGTACTATAAGATTTACCTATACATATCTTATTTAATAGTTCCCAGGCTTTTTTTCTTGTATTCATAATTGCTCCTTAGCTATCCACTACTACTGGATTTATATCTATATTTACTTTTACTTTATTACTTATTTTAGCATAGTGTTCATACAACTTATATAATGATTGTTGTAATAATTCTATGTCTTTACATTTTATCATAATTCTTATTCTTTTTTCATCTTTAATTTTACCTAGTTTAACTGGGCCTAACACTTTAAATTCTTTATATTTATCTAAATCTTCTTTAAGGGAACTAGCTACTTCATTTAATTTTATATCTTCTAAACTATATAACATTATAGTTGCTAAATATGTATAGGGTGGATAGCTACAACTATGACGATATTCCATTTCTTTTTTGAAGAAATGGATATAGTCATGCTTAGTAGCTAATTGAATAGCATAATGGTCTTCTTCATATACTTGCATTATAACTTTAGATTCATGGTTGTTTCTTCCACATCTTCCTGAAGCTTGTACGAGCATATCAAACATTACTTCTACACTTCGATAATCTGATCTATTTATTAAAGAATCAGCATTTAGAATGCCTACTAGCGTAATTCTTGGGATATCTAAACCTTTAGCAATCATTTGGGTTCCTAATAATATATCGGCTTCATAGTTTTCAAATGATTGTAAGATATTAGCATGAGCACCCTTTCTGTTAGTCGTGTCAGCATCCATGCGTGCAATGCGCGCATGAGGAAACATTTGTTTCAATAATTCTTCGCACCTTTGGGTACCAGTACCTAAGTAGCGAAAATTATTATGCTGACACGAAGGACAACTAGAATACATAGGGGTGCTATAGCCACAACTATGACATACTAATTGATTAGTAACTTTATGATAATTTAAAGATATATCACAGTGTGGACATTTAGCTACATAACCACAACTAGAACATCTTAATACAGGTGTATAACCTCGTCTGTTTAATAAGATTAATATTTGTTTCTTATCATCTAATTCATTTCTAATAGCTTCTTTTAAGCTATTAGAAATGATATAGTTTTCATTATTTTTGATTGCTTCTTTCATATTCACTAGTTTAACACTTGGATAATTATTATGTATTCTTTTAGGCATACTAATTAAATTATAAACACCTTTAAGTGCTCTAGCATAAGACTCTAAGCAAGGTGTAGCACTTGCTAATAAAAGTTTAGCATTAGCATTAATACAACGTTGAATTGCTACATCTCTTGTATGATAAGCCGGTGTATTACCTTGCTTATAAGAATTATCATGTTCTTCATCTATTACTATTAATCCTAAATTAGTAAAGGGCATAAACACGGCAGATCTAGTTCCTACTACAATATTAACTTCTTTATTATATACTAATTTAAATTGTTCATATTTTTCTTGATTATTTAAGCCTGAATGATAGATAGCTACTTCATTACCAAATCTATTAGCAACTAAGCGCATCATTGCACTAGTTAATGATATTTCAGGTACTAAAATTAAAACTTGTTTACCTTCATCAATTGAATGTTGGGCTAATTGTAAATACACTTCACTTTTACCACTTCCAGTTACACCAAATAATAAACTAACCATTTGTTCTGATTGCTTAAAGCAATTAATTGCTTTAAGCTGATCAGCATTAAGTTCTACTTTACAATTAGTTACTTCAGTTTTATTAATGATAGCTTTAGCATCACACTCAATACATTTTATACAGCCATGTTCTAATAACTTTTTCATTACTCCTGCATGTTTTGCTCTAAATAATGATAATAACATAACGCCTTCATTCTCTTTTAATTCATCTATAGCTATTCTTTGTCGTTGCGTTAAGTTATTATCATTAATATAACTTATCCACTTAGATTGTTTAATTTTTAATTTAGTAGTCTTTGCTTTTAATTTAGCAGGTAACATTGTTTGTAGACAACTAATTATAGGAGCGCAGCAGCTCTTACTCATCCATTTAGCTAATGAAAATAATTCATCATTAATATATGGTTCATTATCTATTACTTGAATTATTTTCTTTAGTTTATAGGGTAGAGCTGCTAATTGTTCAGTGGTGATAGTTGATGTACTAGCTATAAATCCTACTAATTGTTTTTGGTATGCAAAAGGAACAAGAACACGCATTCCTGCTCTTGCTGTTTCATCATCACATAAATAAGCAAATGTTTTATTTAAAGCCATACTTGAATGTTCAATATACACATTAGCTATTAGCATTTGTTCCTCCTACCTATAAATAAAAAAACAGATGATTAGTGGACTAGAAGAAATGAATCTCGCCATCATCTGGTTTTTTATAATCAATACCCATAATATAGGCATTCTCACCATTAGTACTCATTTCTCTAATTACATGAAAACCATGATGCTTATAAAATTTAACTGCTTGTGCATTCTTTACATAAACATTTAATGTTAATGAATGATACTTCTCTACACAATATTCTAGAAGTGCACTTCCCACTCCTGTATTTTGATACTTTTCAGCAACAAACAAAGCACCAATATAATTAGAATTAACAACACTAACAAATCCAGCAATTTCAGTATCTACAATACATTTAAAATTGTCTGATTTAGGTAAGTTATCATTCTTAACTGCATCATAATTAAATAACCAATATTTTTTATCTATAAAGTTATGAGCTTTAATATTGCCTCTTAACCAAATATCCATTATTTCTTCATAATCATTTTTACTAACACTATTAATCTTCATTTTCCATTTGCCTCTTTATTATTAGTGAAATCATATCAGCTGCTAACTTTGGATCATCATTGCAAACAACATATTTATATTCACTTTGTAATTTCATTTCTTTTTCTGCTTTACCTAAACGTTGCTGTACTACTTCTTCTGGTTCACTTCTTCTACCTCTAATACGTTTTTCTAGTTCTTCCATTGTAGGAGGAACAATAAATATAGTTACAGCATCAGGACACTTCTCTTTTACCTGTGTTGCTCCTTGTACTTCAATTTCTAATAATACATTTTTACCCTCATTACGTAATTTTTCAATTTGTGATAGTGGTGTACCATAATAATTACCAACAAATTCAGCCCATTCTAAGAGTTCCCCCTTAGCAATAGCCTCTTTAAATTTTTCTTTAGTAGTAAAGATATAATCTCTACCATCCACCTCATTAATACGAGGAAGTCTTGTGGTCATTGAAATAGAATAGGTTAAATTTAGTGATTTATCCTGTATAAAAATATCACGTATTGTTCCTTTTCCAACTCCGCTAGGTCCACTTATAATAATCAACAAGCCTTTTTTCATGGTAACACCCCTTTATCCTCTATAATTTTACTAGTGAAATGAGATAATGTCAAAGTTATTTTTCATTTTCGTAGTTTTTTTATGATATAATACTTCAAGACGAGGTGATGTTTACTTATGGCATTAGATGGAATCATAATTAATTCATTAGCAAATAGCATTAATGAACTAATTCCTGCAAAAATTAATAAACTTCAACAAATTTCAGATACTGAAATTCTTTTTTCTTTATATGCTAAAAATACTAGTTATAAACTTATTGTTTCTGTTCATAGTGTTTATAATCGTCTTAATATTACAAAAGAAGATTATTCTACACCTTATACACCTTCTAACTTTCTTATGGTTTTAAGAAAACATATAGAAGGTGGTAATATTCTATCTTTTAAACAACTAGAATTAGATCGTATTTTAGAATTAACTATTAGTACTAGAAATGATTTAGGTGATATTCATATTAAAACTCTATATATTGAGCTAATGGGTAAATATGCTAATATCATATTAGTTGATTCTAATAATAAAATAATAGATGCTTTAAAAAGAATCCCACCTTATGAAAATAATCAACGTACAGTTCATCCAGGAGCACTATTTAAAAGAGTTACACCTCATCCCAATACAATTAATCCTTTAACTTATAGTGCTAGTAGTACTAGCACTATAAGTTTAAATGAATTTGATGGTTTCTCTCCCCTACTTATAAAAGAAATAGAATATAGACTTAATAATTCAGAAGATCTTAATACTATATTAAATTTAATAAAAGATTCTAAAAAGTTATATATTAGTAAAGTAAACAATAAGGTTCTATTTCATGTTATACCTTTATTACATATAAGTTCAATTTATGAGGAGTATGAGATACATAAGGGTATAGATACTATATTCTTTGATTTACAACAAAGTGATCGTATAAAACAACAATCAGGAGATCTATTTAAATTTGTTAAAAGAGAATTAAAAAGAAATAAATCTAAATTACTTAAACTAGAAGATACTATAAATAAAGCAACTAAAGGAGATATATATCAATACTATGGAGATATATTATTTGCTTTTGCAAATAATATAAAAGAAAAGATGAGTTCCATTTCCCTTCTAGACTTTGATAATAAACAAACTACTATTCCTTTAGATATTAGATATGATTGTAAAGATAATGCTAAAAGATATTATAAGAAATATCATAAATCTAAAACAGCAATGATAGTAGTAGAAGAACAAATAGCTATTACTAAACAATCTATTAGTTACTTTGAATTAATAGAAGCACAACTTAATATAGCTAATGTAGAAGATGCTTTAGAAATTAGAAAAGAATTAGTAACTAATGGATATTTACATGCTAATAGTAAACATGTAAGTCGTAAAAAGAATAATAATATACCACATTTTTTAACTATAAATTATAAAGATAATATAATTTATGTAGGAAAGAATAATATACAAAATGATTATGTAACATTTAAACAAGGAAGAAAAGAAGATATGTGGTTTCATACAGAAGGTTATCACGGTGCTCATGTAGTAGTTGTAGGACCACTAGATGAAGAAATAATAAGACTAGCTAGTATGTTTGCTGCTTATTATTCTCAAGCAAGTGAATCATCAAGTATAGCAGTAAATTATACTCAAATTAAAAATATAAAGAAGCCACCTAAAGCAAATATAGGATTAGTAATAATGAGTACTTATAAAACAATATATATTGATATAGATGAACAACTAATACATAAGTTTATCTAAAGGAGTAGCTATGAATAAAACAAATATTTATTATGGACATTTAACAATCTATTTCTCTTATGTTAATCATTATAGTAATACAGAAGCAATGTTAAATGATA
>JAVXTN010000020.1:0-11277 GCA_036642635.1 Erysipelotrichaceae bacterium | reverse complement strand
TATAATATTAATACCTATGTTTATTGAACAATTCATAGCAATCAGTGAAGCTTATCCTAAAATTATAGAAAGATTACAGTCTTTTCTTACTAGTAATAATATCCCTTTGAATATTAACACAAGGGATATTATTACTAATTCATATCCTTATGTTATAGATATAGCATCTATGTTATTTAATAAATTAACTATTATAGGTATGGCTTTTATGGCTGCTTTCTTTTATTCATTAGAATTTGATTATTATTATCACCTTCTTATTAGGCGACTTAAAGAGCCTAATAAGTTTATAAATTTTTATCAAACAGTAAGTAATGTAATATATCAATATTTAAAAGGTACTATATTGGATTTAAGTTTTATAGCAATAGTAGTAAGTATCTATTTATTAGTTATGGGTTTTCCAAATGCTATATTGTATGGTGTAGTATTAGCTATATTGAATTTATTCCCTTATATAGGTAGTATTCTAGGTTTAATTATCATATTAATTGTAGGTATTATAAGTTTTGAAAATATCCCTTTTTTATTATTTTTAGGTGTTTGGGGCATTCAACAATTTGAGGCTAATGTTATGCAACCTTTAATATTTAATAAGACTATGAATATTAGACCAATCTTATTATTTGGTTCTTTATTCTTTTTTGAGGCTTTATTTGGTATTGCTGGTGTAATATTATCCCCAATCTTAGCTGCTATTATTCAAATTGTTTTTAGATCTTATATCCATGCTAATAATAGCCCTGATGTAGGTAAATGGGAGGATATATGGTATGATTTTGATGATATAATGAGAGAAAATAAATATGAGTGATTTGTTAGTTTATTTAAACTAACAAAAATAATCGTAAATATCCCTATTCTTCTTTGATTTAAGCTTTTAATCTAAATAATATCTTGTATTTATGCCTCTTTATGGTATAATTTTAATACAAATGATGAAAAAGATGAGTAAATTAAATATTTATTGTAGAGAGAAAACAGTTGGTGAAAGTTTTTATAAATAAATAATTGAAGCTACTTTGGAGTTTGCGTCTGTCTAACGTTATAGATAATTAAGGTGCATGACAAAGTCATGAATCAGGATGGTACCGCGTATATATACGTTCCTGTGTTAAGTAGGAGCGTTTTTTTATGCTCAGGAGGAAATATGAAAAATTTAACAGGTAATCAAGTAAGAGGACTATTTTTAGAATATTTTAAAAAGAATGGTCATATGATCGAACCAGGTGCTTCATTAGTGCCACATAATGATCCAACACTATTATGGATCAACGCAGGAGTAGCAGCATTAAAGAAATACTTTGATGGTAGTGAAAAACCAAATAGTAATAGAATTGTTAATGCACAAAAGTCAATAAGAACAAACGATATTGAAAACGTAGGAAAAACAGCAAGACATCACACTTTCTTTGAAATGCTAGGTAATTTCTCTATAGGAGATTACTTTAAACCAGAAGCAATCCATTTTGCATGGGAATTTCTAACAAGTGAAGAGTACATTGGATTTGATCCAAAAAAATTATATATTACAGTATATAGTGATGATACTGAAGCTTATAATGTGTGGGTTAATGAATGCCATGTAGATCCTAGTCATATATGTAAAACACCAAATAACTTTTGGCAAATTGGTGAAGGACCATGTGGTCCCGATACTGAGATATTCTTTGATAGAGGAATAGAATATGATCCAGATAACATTGGAGAAAAACTATTCTTTGAAGAATTAGAAAATGATCGTTATATAGAAATATGGAATGTAGTATTCTCACAATATGATGGTAAAGAAGGAATTGAACGTAAATTCTATAAAGAATTACCTCAAAGAAATATAGATACAGGATGTGGATTAGAAAGATTAACTGCTATAATACAAGGTGGAGAAACAAACTTTGATACTGACTTATTCTTACCAATCATTAGAGAAATAGAAAAATATACTAAAATTAAATATCCAACAGAAGAAAAAATGGCATTTAGAGTAATAGCAGATCATATTAGAACAGTAACATTTGCATTAGCAGATGGAGCAATGTTCTCTAATGAAGGAAGAGGCTATGTTTTAAGAAGAGTATTAAGAAGAGCAGTAAGATTTGGTAAAAAACTAGGCATTAATGAATCATTTATGTATAAACTAGTACCTGTTGTATATGATATAATGAAAGATTTCTATCCATATGTTGGAGAAAAGGTAGAATATATTCAAAAACTAGTTAAAGCAGAAGAAGAAAGATTCCATGCAACTTTAGTAGATGGAGAAAAACTTCTATTAGATGTAATAAGTAAAACTAAAGGTGATACAATCGATGGAGCAACTGCCTTTAAGTTATATGATACTTATGGATTCCCTTTTGAATTAACATTAGAAATAGCAGAAGAATCAGGTAAATTAGTAGATAAAACAGGTTTTGATGCAGAAATGAAAGAACAAAAATTAAGAGCTAAGAATTCTAGAGAAGATATTGCTTCTATGTCTTCTCAATCTAAAGATTTATTAATGTTTGAAAAAGAATCAAAATTTGATGGTTATACTAAAACAAGTAATAAAGCTAAGATTATAGGACTATTTGTTGATGGTTGCATAGTAGATAAGATAGATACTGAAGGTGATATTATAGTAGATGATACTTGTTTCTATGCTGAAATGGGAGGACAAGTAGCTGATACTGGTATTATTGATAATGATACTAGTAGTGCTAATGTCGTTAATGTTACTAAAGCACCACATAAACAACACTTACATCACATTAAAGTAACTTCAGGAATATTTAAACTTGGTGATACTGTTAATTTAACAGTAGATAAACATAAAAGAAACATTATAAGCGCTAATCATTCAGCAACACATCTATTACAAAGTGCATTAGTAGCAGTCATAGGTAATCACACAACACAAGCAGGATCTTTTGTTAATGATGAATACTTAAGATTTGACTTTACACATTATGAAAAAGTAACTAATGAACAACTTAAAGATATAGAACAAAGAATTAATATTATGATAAATGAAGCCTTAGAAGTAACTACTGAATTAATGAGTATTAAAGACGCTAAAGCTAGTGGAGCAACAGCCTTATTTGATGAAAAATATGGAGAATTAGTAAGAGTAGTTAGTATGGGAGATGTATCTAAAGAACTATGTGGAGGAATCCATGTATCTAATACAAGTAAGATAGGAATATGTAAAATTATATCAGAAGAAAGTGTAGGCTCAGGTGTACGTCGTATTACAGCTAAAACTGGATTAAATGCTTATAATGAATATTTAAAAGAAGAAGCAATATTAAATGAAGCTACAGAATTAATGAAAATTAAATCTAGTGTACAATTAATAGCTAAGACAAATCAGTTAATTGAAGAAAAAACTAAGTTAGAAAAAGAATTAGCAGCTATTAATAATGATATGTTAGTACTAAAGGCTAAAGAATTAGTTAATGAAGCAATTCAGTGTGATAATTATAAAGTTATTATAAAAGAATTTAGTAATGTAGAACCTAATTCATTAAAGAGTATTGCTACTAATTTAAAAGCAGAGTTATTAGATGCAGTAATTTTCTTTGCAGCTAAGAATGATGATAAGGTAGTGTTCATAGCTGGAGCAGGAAGTAAAGCATTAGAAGCAGGAATTAAATGTGGAGAACTAGTTAAAGAAGCAGCACAAATTTGTGAAGGTAATGGAGGAGGTCGTAATGATTTAGCCCAAGCTGGAGGTAAAAATAGTGCTAAAATTGGAGAAGCAATGCAAGTTATTAAAAATAAACTTGTATAAGTCTTTTAAATTAGGTAAAATTAAGATACAATAAGATAAGAACAAGGGGGTAATATTATGAAAAAAGATATTACTGAAACAATGTCATTTAAAACTGACGAAATGCGTAGAGATAACATCAAGCATGTATTAAGATTAGTAGATGAAGCATTATTAGAAAGAGGTTATAACTCAGTTAATCAATTAGCTGGTTATTTAATTTCTAATGATCCTGCTTACATATCATCTCATAACAATGCTCGTTCTGTAATTCAAAGTGTTGAACGCTATGAAATTATTGAAGAACTAGTAAGAGCCTATTTGGCTGATAAGTAATGAGAGTACTAGGATTAGATCTAGGTAGTAGAACCTGTGGTGTTAGTGTATCTGACAATATGGGGTTTCTAGCTAGACCTGTAGAAACTGTACGCTTTTATGATGATGACTATGAAGCATGTTTAGAATTACTTAAACCGTACATTAAGGAATTTAAACCTGAATGTATTGTTTTAGGTTTGCCAAAACATATGAATGGTGACGTGGGAATACGTGGTAATCTTTCATTAGATTTTAAAGTAATGCTTGAAGGAATAGGTCAAAAGGTAGTGCTTTGGGATGAAAGACTTACAACAGTAGCTGCTGAAAGATTATTAATAGGAGCTGATTACTCACGTAAGAAAAGAAAAAAAGTAATAGATCAAGCTGCCTCTGTAGGAATACTACAGGGTTATCTTGATAGTAAAAGATAAGATTACTTATCAAATAGGAGGAATATTATGTTAGATTCTAAAAGTTTATTTGTAAATGATGAAGAAGGTAATGAAGTAGAAATGGAAATATTATTTACCTTTGATAATGAAGAAAAAAGTAAAAACTATGTTGTGTTTCAAAACCCTGCTAATGAAGATGGTGAAGTTTATGCTTCTCAATATGATGAAGAAGGTAACTTATTACCAGTTGAAACAGATGCTGAATGGGAAATGATTGAAGAAGTTATTGCAACATTCTCTAATGAAGGAACTGAAGAATAGTGAGTGAGCAGTTTAAGATGGATGAATTTAATCAAGAAGAAGTTAAGAAACCAGTTGAAACCTATACAGATGGATTAGATATGCTTCAGAATTCATTAAATAAAGAACCAGAAAAACATAAAGAAAATAAAGTAAAAGGTATAATAATAACGATAGCTATTATAGCTTTAGTTGTAATTGTAGGAGCTTTTGCGTTCTATAAGGTAAATTTAGGAGCAGCAACAAAAGAATCAACTATTATAGCATATGAAATTAAAGCAGGAGATAGTGTTGATGGAGTAATTAAAAGTTTAAAGGAAAAAGGACTAATAAAGAATGAATTAGTTGCTAAAATTTATGTTAAACTAAATGGATTGTCAAATATTAAAGTAGGATTATTTGATTTAGATGCAAGTAAAGATACACCAACAATACTTAAAACATTGAATGATAGTAGTGCTGCAAATACTGATAGTGTATTAATAACAATACCAGAAGGTAAATGGGCAAAAGATATAGCAAAAGAAATAAGTAATAAGACTAATTTAAGTGAAGAAGAATTATTAGAAGCTTGGAATGATGAAGCTTATATAAAGACTTTACAAAAAGATTATCCATTTATTAGTAATGAAGTATTTAATAAAGCTTATCGTGTTAAATTAGAAGGATATTTATTTCCTAATAGTTATCAAGTAGATAAGACTACTACAGTAGATAAGGTAACAAGAACATTCTTAAATGGAAATAAAGCAGTATATGATGAGTTTGCTAAAGATATTAAAGCTAGTGGTAAGACTTATCATGAAGTATTAACTTTTGCTAGTGTTGTACAATATGAATCAGCAACAGTAGCAGATATGAATAAGATAGCAGGAGTATTTGAAAATAGATTTAAAATTAATATGAGAATGGAATCTAGTGTTACATTATGCTATGCACTATATAACTATGATAAGTGGGAAGAGTGTGAACATGCACATCAAATAGATTCACCATACAATACATATTTAAATGATGGATTACCTATTGGACCAATATTAAATCCTGGTAAAGATGCAATTAATGCAGTATTACATCCAGAAAAGAGTGATTATTTATTCTTTGTAGCTGATATTTATGGAGATAAAACAGTTTATTATTTTAAAACTTTTGAAGAACATGATAAGAAAGCAGCTGAATTATTACCTTATTATAAAGAAGGATAAATAACTATATTAAGTATAAGATTAGTAATAAGATTTAAAATAAGTGGTATTAAAAATAGAACCATGTTATAATACATGACGATAGGAGTGAAATTTTATGGCTCAAAAGAAAGTATTAGTTACACAAAAAGGATTAGACGCTTTAGAAACTGAATTAAATAATTTAATTCATGTTATTCGTAAAGAGGTAATCATTGAATTACAAGAAGCACGTGCACAAGGAGATCTTAGTGAAAATGCAGATTATGATGCAGCTAGAGATCACCAAGCAAGAGTAGAACAAAGAATTCATGAGTTAGAAGGTATGTTAGCTAATGTAGAATTAATTAGCGATGATAATGCAGATGTTAACCTAGTTAAATTAGGAAGCACTGTAACTATTAAGGATATGGGAGATAATACTGAAGAAGTTTATACTATAGTAGGTAGTGTTGAATCTGATCCTTTAAATGGTAAACTTTCTAATATGACTCCTTTAGCTATAGCTATATTTGATCATCGTGTTGGTGATGTAGTAAGCGTTGCTAATGTAGATGAACCTTATAAAGTTAAGATACTAAATCTTAAATAGTAGTAAAAATAGTAGGATATCATAAATAAATTACGTAAAAAGAAATGGTGATGAAATGAAAAAGCTATTTCTTTTTTTATTGATTTGTTTTGTAGCTAGTGGTCTAACTAGTTATCGTTTTTTTAATGTTAGTGAGTTAAAGAATCGACCTATTAGTGTTGAAATTAAGGGTAATGTTAAGATGCCTAAAGTTTATGAGTGTCCAATTAATACAACAGTTGGAGAAGTAATTGAATTAGCTGGAGGTCTTTTACCTAAAGCAGATACTCGTAGTCTTAATTTAGGAACTACAGTTTATGATAAAGATGTAATAGTTGTTCCTGTATTAACTAATTCATCTAGTTCTTGTATAAGTATTAATAGTGCTACACTTGAGGAACTGGATGGATTAAGTGGAATAGGCCCAAGTGTTGCTCAAAAAATTATTGATTATCGTACTAATGTTAATTCATTTAAAACAATTGAAGAGATAATGCAAATTAAGGGTATTAAGGAAAAACTATTTGCAAAGATAAAGGATCAAATATGTCTTTAATTAGAGCTAAAGCTTTATATTTAGCTCTTTTTATGATACTAATAGTCAGATTTAATAGTCTAGCTCTACTTATTGTTCTACCGATCATTCTTGTTTATTTATTAAAGTATCATCATAATGATTATCAATTAATGTTTGGTTTCCTTCTTGCCTTTACGCTCATAATTAATGTTAATTATGAGCGTAAAGGACCACCTAACAATACGTGTATAGTGTCTGATATTAGAACTAAGTATGTAGTTGCTGATTGTGGAAAGAAAGCAATTATATATAAAGCTGATAATTTATATATAGGTGATAAGATTGAAATTCAAGGTGAATTTCAATCTATCAACCAAAATGGTAACTTCTTTGGTTATAGTTTTTCTAAAACTATGGCTCGTAATAATATCTATTATCAAATTACACCATCTAAGATTAAGGTAATTAGTCGGAGTAATTCACTAGGCCATCAAATTTATGGCCGTATAAATAGAATGGAGAATGTTGAACAACGAAATATTATTAAATCCTATTTATACGGCTTTAGTAATGAGGATGAAAATCTTAATAGTTACGTTAAATCTAGTGGTATGCATGTAAGTACATTAATTTCATGGCTATATAGCCTTCTAGTTTTTATTCCTGTTAATTATGTAAGTTTAGTTCTTTGTTTGTTTGTTTTATTTATTGGAAATATTACACGCTTTAGTTTTTCATTAAAAAGAATTTTTATCTTTTTAGCTATAAAATTTATCCTGCCTAAAGAGGATGCTAAAACACGTCTAGGCTTATCAATAATATTAATATTATTGATAAGCCCTAATGCAATATATGAACTAGGATTTATTATTCCAGTATGTTTCTCTTTATTTGGAATGTTTACAAAATATAAAAGACGTAGTTTTATAAAATCGATGCTAGTATTACTGCCAATTCAATTATGTACATACTACCGAGCATCGATTTTATCAATTCTTACTTTTAATATACAACGTACTTTATTTGCCTTCAATTACCTCCTATCGTTGCTATGTATAGTTTTCCCCCTATTAGGACGCTCCATATTGATTCTAAATAAATCTGTAAGTGAATTTGTTAATAGTTTAAATCTCATTAATATTGTAGGAAGAATGAATCTATTATTTCTATTCATATATTTAGTGTTATTATTTAAATATATGAATAGGTATGCTAAAGAAGATATTGTTAAAATTTATTGTTTAGTAGCACTAATACCTTATAGTTGTTTTTTAGTACCTTATACACAGATATATTTTAATGATGTAGGACAAGGAGATTGTATACTGATTGTAGAGCCTTTTAATATGCATACTATAATGATTGATATAGCAGGTAATCTTAAAGTTAATATACCTAAAACTAAGCTTGAGCCTACTTTAAATGCTTTGGGTATTAATCGCATAGATACCCTGTTTATTACCCATAATGATTATGATCATAGTGGAGGTTTAAAAGAATTGAAAGAAATAGTTAATGTTAAAAGAGTAGTAACAAATAAAGCAGAGGCCGAAACATATAGATTAGGTAAAATAGAACTTCACTCGTTGTTAAATACCATTGATTTTGGAAATCCTAATGATAATTCAATAATTTTATATACTGTAATCAATGGTATAAGTTATTTGTTTACGGGAGATATTTCAATAGCAGTTGAGAAAAAATTAATGAAAGAATATCCCAACTTAAAAGTAGATGTATTAAAGGTAGCACATCATGGATCTAAAACTTCATCTTCTCAATCATTCTTAGGTATGATAAATCCAAAACTAGCTTTTATAAGTGCAGGTGCTAATAATGTTTATCATCATCCTAATAAAGAAGTAATGGATAATCTTAAAAAGCAACATACTAGTTATTTTATATCTGCAAATTCAGGAGCTTTAAGAATTATTTCATTACCATATATCAATTTCTTCAATAATGTCAAATATAGCATAGGTATAATGAAATAATCATGCTATAATTATATAGGTGATAAGAATGAATTATCTATTATATGGCGAAGAAGCCTACAGAATTAATAAAACAATTAAAAAAATAAAAGAAGAATTTAGTGATGAATCTGAAATGAATGTTTCAGTTTTTGATGCTTCTTGCCATAGTATCAATGTTATAATAGATGATGCTAATACAATACCTTTTTTCTCTGAAAAGAAAATAGTAATTGTTAATAATGCTAATTATTTTTCTTCATCTTATGAAGGAAAAGAAGATCTAACATTATTAGAAAATTACCTACTTAATCCATTAACAACAACTGAATTAGTATTAGTAGGTAATTATCCAAAGTTAGATGCTAGGAAAAAAATAGTTAAATGTGTTAATAAGAATGCTCGTGTTCTAGTATTTAATCCTTTAGATGAAATGGCTAAAAACACTTGGATAGTAGCTGAAGTAAAACGTAGAAATATTAAAATGGAAAAAGAAGCTTTAAAAATATTTATTAGTCGTGTAGCTTGTGATATGCAGATTATAGAACATGAATTAGATAAGTTTGAAGCTTATGATGGTAAAATAGATATTCAATGTGTTAAAAGTTTAGTAACTAAACAACTAAATGAGAATGTATTTGATTTAGTTAATGCAGTAGTAAAGAAAGATAAGAGTGCTAGTATGATAATCTGGCGTGACCTCTTAATTCTAAATACAGAACCAATTGCCTTAATTGCTTTGTTAGCTTCACAATTTAGATTCCTCTTACAAGTTAAGCTATTACATAATGAAGGTTATGATAAAGCTGAAATAACTAGTAGAATGTCAGCACATCCATATCGTGTTCAACTAGCATTAGGAACTATTAACGGATTGAATGCTCGTGAAATACAAAAAATACTATCAGATCTAGCTAATCTAGATCAAAATCTAAAATCAGGAGCACTAGATAAAATTCTAGGATTCGAATTATTCTTATTAAAAATGTGAAGTCATAGGACTTCACATTTTTAATAAAAAAAAGTTAGTTATCTAACTAACTTTAATTATGCTAATTTATTAATAGCTTTAGCTAAACGAGATTTTTGTCTAGTTACATAATTCTTGTGGTGAATTCCACTAGTAACTGATTTATCTAGTTTTGAACTAACTTCATTGTAAGCAGCAACTGCTTTAGTTTTGTCATTAGCTTCGATAGCAGCTTCAACATTTTTTAAAGTTGTTTTTAAAGCAGTCTTTTCAGCTGTTTTAGCTATGTTTCTTTTGTTGTTAGTTAACACACGTTTCTTCTTTGATTGGATGTTTGGCATTGTTTGCACCTCCTATATAATTGCCAACAAATTATAACAAAATTTCAAATGAATTGCAATATTAAGCTTTAAAAAAGACCATACTAGTTATGAGGTGAGCTAAAATGAGCCATAATTACACAACTAGAAGTGATTTTGCTGATGAAGTAGTTAAAAACACTAATGATTTTAAACAGACAATAGAAGATAATTTAGGAATAATCACAAACTACATAAGAATAACTAACCCAGACAATAATCTAAATAAAGATTGCGGAGACTATATATCAATAGAATTTAAAACCCTAAATGATGAAAACTATCGAGAACTCATAAGTAATAAAATATCTACCTCATTACATAAAATTATTATAGACCGTAAACTTAATATTAATAAAATATTAGTAGTAGGATTAGGCAATCGCTATATAATTGCTGATGCTTTAGGACCTAAAGTAATGAATAACATTCTAGTTACTGCCCACCTTTATGAATTAAATAAAACTGAATTATTAGCAGGTACTAGAAATGTAGCAGTACTAACACCAGGAGTAATGGGACAAACAGGTTTAGAAAGCTATCAAATAGTAGCTAGTGTTGCTAAAGACTATGAACCAGATCTAATATTAGTAGTAGATGCCTTAGCAACAGCTAGCTATAAAAGAATAAATCGAGTTATACAAATAACTGATACAGGAATTAAACCAGGAAGTGGAGTTGGTAACCAACGATTAGCTTTTCAAGAAAGTAATTTTAATGTTCCAGTAATTGCATTAGGAGTAGCTACAGTGACATCGCTCAATTCGATAATAGCAGAGACAATAGAAAATACAAATGTAGAAATTGAACAACTAAATTTAGATGAACTAAATTTAGTTGTTACACCAAAATCAATGGATGATGATTTAAGACATCTAAGTGAAGTAATAAGTAAAGGGATAAATATGTTTATACATCCTAAGTTTAAAGAGCTATAGCATA
>JAVXTN010000019.1:0-11454 GCA_036642635.1 Erysipelotrichaceae bacterium | reverse complement strand
CTATTAAATAAGATTGATATTAAAGTAGGATATATACCGATGGGGACTACAAATGATTTTGCAGCTTCATTAAGGATACCAAATAATATAGCACTTGGTTGCAATGCTATTATTAAGGGGAAAGAGTTTAAATGTGATATGGGTTTATTTGAAGATAAGTATTTTACTTATATAGCTGCTTTTGGTGCTTTTACTGAAGTTAGTTATAAGACTTCTCAAAGTCAAAAGAACTTATTTGGAAGATTAGCTTATATAATGGAAGGAATTAAAAGAATAACTAATATAGCATATTATGATTTAAAGATTGATATAGATGATGAACAAATAGAAGGGAACTTTGTATTTGGAGCTATAATGAATGCAAGAAGTATAGCAGGTATACAAGGATATGTAAGTAGACATGCTGATTTAGATGATGGACTATTTGAAGTACTATTAATAAAGACACCTAAGAATCCATTAGATCTACAAGAGATAGTAGCTTCTTTATTAAAATCTAAAATGGATAGTAGATTTATGATATTTAAGAAAGCTAAACATGTTAAAGTACATTCATTAAAGAATATAGAATGGACATTAGATGGAGAATCAGGTGGAAGTTATAAAGAAGTAGAAATAACAAATATTAAACAATGTATAACATTCTTAGTAAATAAGAATATAAGAACATTATTATAGGAGATAAATATGATAAATATAAAATTATTAAATAAACTATTAAAATTAGGATTAGAAGTAGGAGGAGGATTTGTAGAAATATTTGAAGAAGAAACTATAACTAATACTTTTAAAATGATGAATAGTTTAGTTGAAAATGTTGGTAATACTACTATAGCAGGTTTAGGTATTAGAATATATTATGATAATAAATCAGTATATGCTTATAGTAATGATTTTAATGAAGATGTATTAATGAATATGATTAGTAAATTAGGTAAAGGGATAGCTAATAATAAAGATGATGATAGTGCTAATGCTACTGCTGCTACTGCTAATGCTAGTACTAGCATTAATATTAAGGAAGAAGTTTATGATAATGCACATCCTATTAGAATTAAACCATTAGAAATGAGTAGTAAAGATAAGGTTAAATTAATGCTAGAAGTAAGTGAAGCTGCTAATAATTATAGTAGTTTAGTTGATAAAACTATATGTACTTTATTTGATGAGACTCAAAAAGTAAGAATAACTAATAGTACGGGTAAACTAATAAATGATTGTAGAATTAGAACTAGAATGAGTATACAAGCCTTTGCTTTAAAGAATGGTAATCAACAAGTTGGGCATAAGAGTTCAGGAGGTTCAATCGGTTATGAACTATATACTACTGATCTAATAAATAATTTAGGAAAAGAAGCAGCTAGAATAGCTGTAGCAATGCTAGAAGCAATAGATGCTCCTAGTGGTAAAATGGATGTTGTGCTCGACCATGGATTTGGAGGAGTAATATTCCATGAAGCATGCGGACATGGATTAGAAGCAACAGCTATAGCTAAACACCAAAGTATATTTGATGGTAAAGTAGGAAAACAAATAGCAAGTACAATAGTTAGTGCAGTAGATGATGGAACAATAACTAATGCTTGGGGATCAACTAATATTGATGATGAAGGAAACTTTACTAAAAGAAATATATTAATAAAAGATGGAATACTACAAGGATATTTAGTCGACCAATTAAATGGAGAAATAATGAAAACTAAGAGTACTGGTAGTGGAAGAAGAGAAAGCTATCATTATGAACCAACTTCTAGAATGACTAACACTTATATAATGAATGGTAAATCTACATTAGAAGAACTTATAAACAGTACTAAACATGGATTATATGCTAAAACGTTAGGTGGTGGTTCTGTAGATCCAGCAACAGGAGACTTCAATTTTGCTTTAATGGAAGCCTATCTTATAGAAGATGGTAAAATAGGACAAATAGTAAAAGGAGCAACACTAGTTGGCAATGGAGCTGATGTATTAATGAATATTAGTATGGTAGCTAATAACCTAACAAGAGAACAAGGAATGTGTGGAAGTATATCAGGATCAATACCTACGGATGTTGGACAACCAGCAATTAAAGTATTAAACATGAATGTAGGAGGAAGTGCAAATGATTAATTTTAAAGAACTAAATACTAATGCTATAGAAAAAGGAATAACAGCCTTAGAAGTAAGTACATCTACTAATGAAACACTAACTTTAAGCATATTTAAACAACAAGCAGAAAGAAATAAAATAAGTAAAACAACAAGAGCATCACTAAGAGGAATATATAATGGAACACAAGCTATATGTAATACAGAAAATATAAATAACATTGAATTAAACAATTCTTTAAAAAAGATTGTAGAAAACGCTAGTCTAATAACTTCTAAAGATGAAACAATCTTTTTAAAAGAATTAAAAGAATATAAAGAAGTAAATAACTATCATGAATGTATAGCTAAAGAAGATTATAATAATATAATAACCTTATTAAAAACTATTGAAACTAAAATGCTAACCTTAGAAAAAAGAATAAAGCAGTTAAGTAGTTGTAAATATTATTATCATTATAATGAAAGAACTTTAATGAATAGTTATAATTTAGATTTAAGTAATAAGAGTAATTATGGTTTAATTTATATTGATGCTATTATTGAAGAAGATGGTGATACACAAACTTATGGTGATTATATTTTTATAAAAGATTTTAAGGATGTGGATGTAGATAAGTTTGTAAAAGATTTTATTGTTAATATTGCTTTAAAGCTACATCCTATTGGTATAGCAAGTAAATCATATCCAACTATTTTAAAGAATGATGTAATGAATGATTTACTTGCTAACCTAGGTAGTATATTCTTTGCTGATAATAATCAGAAGGGAATTAGTCCTTTAGCTAATAAATTAAATGCTAGTATTATGAGTAATCTAATTAATATAAGTGATGATCCTTTTAATGTAGATGCTTATGAATCTGTTTCTTTTGATGATGAAGGCTATCCTTGTAGTTTAACTAATATTGTAGTAGATGGTAAGTTAAATTCTTATTTATATAATTTGAGTACTGCTGCTAAGGATAAGGTTAGTTCTACTGGTAATGGATTTAAAGGTTCTTCTGCAATTGGTATCAGTAGTACTAACCTAATCCTAAAACCAAGTACTGCTTCTTTTGATGATCTTATAGCTAATATGAATACCGGAATAGTTATAGAAGAAATCATGGGATTACACGCCGGTATTAATAAAACAACAACAGATTTTTCTTTACAGGCTTCTGGTTATTATGTTGAAAATGGAGTGCGTAAACATCCTATAAATTTAATAACAATTGCTGATAATTTCTTAGAACTAATGAATAAAGTAACAGCAATTGGAAACGATCTTAAATTTTCTTTAGATGGTACTGCTAGCAGTTCCATCCTATTTAGCAATATTTCTTTAACTAGTGAATAAATTAGGTAGTGCCTAAGTTTAAAAATGAAAATATTAATTGACACACGTATTTATGTATGTTAAACTTTCATGGCACTACAATTCACGGCGCGTTGGAGAAACGGTTAACTCACTTGCCTTTCACGCAAGCATTCACGGGTTCAAATCCCGTACGCGTCACCAATTATAAATTTAACTCTCTTAGGAGAGTTTTTATTATGTCTGTTCATATTATAGAATAGTATGATAATTATAATATGAAATACGAAGAATAAATTCAACTCTATAAAAAAATCAATTGTTCTTTCTAGGTTAATAAATCTATAAAATACAGTGTACTATAAAGGGACCTCATTAGAGGTCCCTAGTTAATTGTTATTCAGTCTTAAGTTTGTTAGTAATTGGAAGTATAGCACGAACTACTGCGCAACATACAACTACCGCAAGTATTACTTCAGCTATTCCATTAGTGGCTATAATACCCATAAGGAATGCTATTAGTGTATTATAAGCTATTTTAAGTACTGATGCATAGGTAGAACCATAAAATAAATAGATACTTCCTAATACTAGAAACGTATTTGTTAAGGTTCCTACGACTGCACTTATTGTAATACTTAAATTCTTATTAAAATTTCTTTTTGATAATTGCTCAAATACAAGGCCAGCTAAGAATCCAATTAGAATTCTTGGTACAAAGGCAATGAATAGACTACTCCAGTTTCCTTGAATTCCACCGATTGTAACAAAAGGAGTAAATAGGAATGAAGTAATACCAGGACGCATTGTAGCGCTAAGCATACTAGTTAGTCCGAATACAAAGCCAAGTCCTGCTCCGCATTTCTTTCCTAAAACGATTCCACCAATAATAACGGGGATGTGCATAGTAGTTGCTGAGATAGGTCCAAAGGGAATATATCCTAAAGGTGATATTACCAGAACAATCTCAAGTACTAAAAGCATGGTAAAGCATGTTAAATACTGTGTCTTATTAGATTTCATAAATCCTCCTACTGTTGTTCATATAGATACAACGTTTATCTAAAGGTGCATAAATAATTTTCCATTCATGAGCTGTCATTATGATCACCTGCTGAATATCTCGAATTTGTTTATGCTTTTATATTATACATCAAAAATCTAAAAAATAATATGGTAAATATAATTATTTAATATCACAATTAGCCTTTAGTCCAAATGCACCTTGTGCACATGTCGCACTACGCATTATTGCTTTACTCATTACTTGAGTAGCAAGAACACCAATGGTATCAACATTGGCCTCAACCTCTTGAGTAGATAAAACAAAAATAGTATCACCATCATTCATCGTATGAACAGGTCTAATTGCTTTAGCATATCCGTTATGTGCAATACCTGCTATTTTAGTACATTGAGCTTTAGTAATCTTAGCATTAGTTACTATACAACCTATAGTAGTATTAGAAAGAGATGGCTCATGTTGATGCTCAAGAAGCGATAATACAGCTTCCTCAGCATCAACTATCTTATTTAGGTTGGAATCATATATTCCTGCTAAAGGTATATTAGTGAATGGATCAACAATGTTACCACAAGCATTAACAGAAACTATTGCAGCTACTTGAACATTGTTGATCTCAACTCCGTAGGTACCAATTCCACTCTTCATAGCACAACTAGGACCTAGGAGTTTACCAACACTAGCTCCACAACCAGCACCATAATTACCCTCATGGAGCGTGTTGGATTCACTATTTATACATGCAGTATATCCCATTGATTTATCAGGTCGGCATTTAGGATTGCCGATTGATAAATCAAATAGGGAAGCACCACATACAATTGGAATATATGATTTACCAACATTAAAACCAATATTATGTTCCTCTAAATATTGCATAGCTCCACTAGCAGCATCCAGTCCAAAAGCACTACCACCACTAAGCATTACAGCATGAATCTTTTGAATCATATTAATAGGATTCAATAAATCAGTCTCACGAGTAGCAGGACCACCACCACGAACATCCACACCAGCAACAGCACCATCATCACAAATAATGACGCTACATCCAGTTCCACCAACGCTATCCTCAGCTTGACCAATACGGATACCCTTGATGCTAGTAATATTTATTTCTTTCATAGGATTACCTCCATCCATTTATAAAATCATTAATCATATAATTTTTTAACCGCAGTTTCCTTTTCAAAATCAATAAAAATTTGAAAAGCCATTCTCTTATCATCCTCATCCCAAATCTCTACAAATTTAGGAGTAACCTCAATTAATATTTCAGTATCCTCATGACTATAAGCATTATAACTCTGCCATAAATACTTCTTATATAATGCTTCAAAGGTACGTTCAGGTTCATCTACAACTAAACCCTTATTTAAAGCAATACCTTCAACCTGAACACCATTGAAGCATAAAGCAACCTTATTATTAATAAATAATTGTTGAGTCTTTCTAAAATTTTTATCAGTTTTAAAGTATATTTTATTATTATAAAATACACAACTAACATTTCTTACCATTACATAATCATTAACACTACTAGCTAAAGCCATAATCTTACTATTACCTAGTTTATCAAAAAATATAGTAATTGCTTCATTGAATTCCATTCATTTACCTCCTAGCCATTATTGGCATATTTATGAATAATAGGACTTATCTTCTTATATAATATTAAAGTAACTAAAGCATTAAGTAAACACTTAATTAAATTGAAAGGTGCTATACCTAGTATTGCCATTGTAAATAGTGAATTCATATAAGGATTAACTAATGTACAAGATTTTATAATTTGATCCATTGCCATTCCATTTAGATTAACATAAAAAGGAATAATAATATATAAATTAGTAAATACTGATGTTAGCGTACATGCTAATGAACCACATGCTAATCCGATAATTGCTCCTTTTTTAGTTTTATTTCTTTTGTATATTATTGCTACTGGTAATACAAATGCTAAATTTAATAAGAGTCCTTGTAGTTCTCCTGTCATCATAGAATTAGTTCCTTTTAATAATAGTTGTATAGTCATTTTAACTAATACTATTAGAATACTTGCTACTGGGCCTAATGCAAATGCTCCTATTAATTCTGGTACTGCCGCTAAATCAAAGCTTAAAAATGGTGGCATAAAGGGTAATGGGCATTGTAAATACATTAATACTGCTCCTAGTCCTCCTAGTAAACCAATTAAGGCGATCTTCTTTGTACTCAATTTCTTTTTCATAATTGAACCTCCTTTAAATAAAAACCTAGATACGAAAAAAACTTCGTCTCTAGGTGTGTTTTACAGAAAAATGTCTTTTCTCTTCCGGACTTTACCGTCGGTGTTAGAATTTCACTAACTCAGCCGCTTAACGCGGGTCATGGACTATAACCATCGGTAGGGAATTACACCCTGCCACAAAGACTTGCTATTCAATTTTGAATACAGCTCATGCATACATAATCTGTATTCTTAGTATAGTCCAATCAGTGGTTCTTGTAAATAGTAATTCAATAAAAATTTATCAACTTATATTATATCAAATTGCAAGTATACATAATTAATCAAAATAGGTGTACATCATAAATCATTAATCTTATTTATATAATGTTAGAATCCTATAAGTTAGATATCAGTATATGCATCAAAAACTATTACTTTTATAAAGCTAGTTTATTGCTAGCTTACTACTAGTTTATTGTCTCTTATTTCTTTTGTTAGTTTACTACTAGTTTATTGTCTCTTATTTCTTTTGTTAGTTTATTGTTAGTTTATTGTTAGTTTATTGTTAGTTTATTTTTATATTGTTTTTCTATTATTATATTTAATGATAAAGAATTTAAAGTTAAAAAACAGCCGTTTTAAAGGCTTTTAATCTCTTATTAATAATTTTTCTATTATATTTATAATCCCCCATGCATATTTTCTAAATTCTCATAGTGTGTAACAGAAGGGAGGTAGATTATATGAGTATGCCAGTTATAGAAACAGGTACTATTACAAGAGGCGAAGCAGTAGGTAATATTATTGAGTCAATAGCTATGGAAGAAAAAGGAATTTCTCACATTCTAAATGCTGAAAGTGAAAAGTTAAATGCTATTATTAATTCACCAAATTTGACAGCAGAACAATTAATAGCAGCTAATAAATCAGTAAAAAAGACAGTAGATAATATTATAGATTTAGAAATGAATTTAAAGAATAAATTGAACTTATTTTCAGAAACAATTTGTCAAACAAATTAGAAAGGAGGAAAATATATGTCATTTGTTTATGCTAATGCAGGATCAGGACCAAGTGCTGGTGGAATAGGCTGGTATAATTTTGGAAACCTAACATTAAAACCAGGAGACACTATTACAGGATTAAGTGGAACATTAAGTGATGGAACTACAGTAACATTTGATTTATCTGCACCATCTACATCATCTATGATATATGATGCAGTAGCATCTCCAAGCTATGGTACATTTGGATATGTAGGATATACAGGAGTATTAGGAAACATTATATTATTAAACCAAAGAATAGGATCAGCAGATCCATCTTCAATTGTTATAAGTAACATCGTAGTTAAAGATGTAGACGGTAACCCCGTTACAAATTATGTAGCTTTAGTAGCCGATGCTGAAAATACTAATATTGGAGAATCATGGAATTTTAATACCGATGGAGGACCATGGAATCTATTTACAACAGTAGGTTTTCATCTACCAACACTTACTGGTATTGGAACACAAAGTGCTACTATTACTGGTAATAGTCAGTTATTTATGGCAGACTATGTTTTATCAACTCAAGCACCTAAAAATATGAATTTTATTGGAATAAGTCCAGGAGGACTTGAAGGGATAGCAATCGGTTTTGCTACAACAAGAGTAACTATTCAAAAAGTAATAGGAGATCGTATCAATAGTAATGATCAATTTTCATTAACAATCGCAGGAACTCCAAGTGATACAGCAATAACTACAGGAGCAGTTGCAGGAACACAAGTAGAAACAGCAACTGTATATGCTAATGCAGGAAGCACATATACTATTAATGAAGCTATGGCTCCAGGTTCTGTATCTACACTAGCTAATTATAAAACAGTAGTATCAGCTATTAATGCTACACCTGGAGGAACTACACCACCAATTAGTGCATTACCAATCAGTGTTACTCCAGCATTAGGAGATGAAATAATTTATACTATAACTAATGCTGCACCAGAAACATTTACTAAAACAGTAGATAAAACTTTTGCTGATAAAGGAGAAATACTAACATATACAGTAGCTATAAAGAATCCAAATGCATTTGCAGTAGCTAATGTAACTATGATAGATCCAACACCAGCAGGAACTACCTATGTAGGTAATCTATTAGTAAGTGAACCATATACAGGGACTACTCCAGCAACAGGAATAACTATTACAAACTTACCAGCTAAAACAACAGCCACAATATCATGGCAAGTAAAAGTTAATGATAATATGCAAATAAGTCAAATTAACAATACAGCTAATATATCTATTCCAGATGGAACATCAGGAAACACTAATATTGTAACCACTAATGTAAAGAATGCAGATTTAACAAGTAGTGGAAACTTTATAAAAACAGTAGATAAAAGTAATGCATTACCTAATGAAATACTTACGTATTTCTTAACATTAAAGAATACAGGTAATGTACCAGCTAATAATGTAGTAGTATCAGATCCAGCACCAGCAGGAACTACATTAGTACCAGGAAGTATTACTTCAACTACTCCATTCAGTGCTATAAGTCCATCAAGTATAACATTAAATGCACCAATACCAGCCAATGGTACTACTACAATCTCATATCAAGTTAAAGTAGGACCTAATGTACCAGCTACTAATCCTATTCCTAATCTTGCTAATGTAGATTACACATATACAGTAGATCCTAATCAACCTAATGGAGTAAAAGCTAAAGGACAATCAAATTTAGTAAATACTAATATTATAAATCCTAAAGTAGATATGACTAAAACAGTTGATAAAGGAGTAGCTTATATAGGTCAAATTTTGACTTATAATATTATAGTTAAAAATACAGGTAATATAGCTATAGATAATGCACTTATAAGTGACTTTATACCTAATGGTACTAGTTATGTTCCAGGTTCCTTAATTGTAGATGCCCCTTATACAGGTATGCCTAATAGTATAATGTTAACTAATTCTCTAGCAGTAGGTGATACTGTTCATATTACCTTTAAAGTAAATGTAACTAGTATGCCTAATCCAAATCCTATGGTTAATAAAGCTACTATAGATTATTTATATACACTAAATCCAAGTAATCCAGATGGTGCTAGTGGTAGTAGTGAATCTAATGATGCAATTACTATAGTATTTAGAAATAACTATTACCAACAGATTAATGATTTAATTGCTTCAGTAGCTTTAGAAGAAGCTGCTTTAGCAGCTATTGCTAATTCTGAAGGTGCTAAAATCCAAGCTGCTATAGCTTTAAATACTATTACTCCAGCAGAATTATTATGTATTAATAAGAGTGTTCAAGAGATGTTAGATTCTATTAGTACTTTAGAAGCTATTCTTAAACAAAAACTTAACTTAGTTAATTGTCAAATTAATGGTGATTTAGGTTGTTAAAAAAAGTTCTCGTAAGAGAACTTTTTTTTATTCATTAGGTAGTTTTGTTATGATAGCTTCTTCTATTCGATGATCTTTAATTTGTGTTACATTAATATGTAACCCACAAGCATCTAATTCAAATGTAGTTCCATCCATTGGTATATTACCATGAATGCTAAATACCCAACCACTTAAAGTGTCATAATCATCAGTAGGTATGTTTGTTCCAAATTTATTATTTAATTCATCTAAAGATATATTACTATGGATTTTCCAAGCTTCATTCTTCATCTTTTCAAAATCATTAATAGTAGTATTACCTGGAATATCATCTAGATCACCAACTAATTGTTCTAGTAAATCACTCATAGTAACAATACCTACCATACCACCATATTCATCTAATACTATAGCGAAGTGATTATGTGTTTGTTTCATATGTTTAAATAAAACATCTGCACATATACTTTCAGGTACGAAGTAAGCTGGTTTAACAACTTCCTTCATTATATATTCTCTACTTTTATCACTAACTCTAAAGTAATCCTTAATGTTAAGAATACCAACAACATTATCAACACTATTCTCACAAACAGGATATAAAGTATGTCTAGTATCATAAATTATATCTTGCCATTCTTCAGGAGATTCATCTACCCAAAGCATATGAAGATCAGTACGATGAGTAGCAAATTCCCCAACATTAAGATCATCAAATTCAAATACATTTTGAATCATTTCACGTTCTATATAATCTATAACACCCTTTTGATTACCAACATCCACCATCATTCTAATCTCTTCTTCACTAACATCATCTTCATCAGAATTAGGATCAATATGACATAATCTTAATATACAATTAGTAGAAGCAGTTAAGAACCAAACAATAGGAGCAAATAACTTAGAAATAAAAGTAATTAAAGCAGACATACCTAAAGCTAATGGTTCTGCTTTCTTCATAGCAATACGTTTAGGAACTAATTCACCAAACACTAAAGTAAAATAAGATAAAATTAAAGTAATAAAAATTAAAGAAAAAGTTTCTAAAGTAGAAGTAGGAATAGTAACACCTAAACTAACAAGCCAAGAAACTAATTTATCAGAAAAGTTATCAGCAGCAAAAGCACTACCCATAAAACCAGATAATGTTATAGCTACTTGAATAGTAGCTAAGAATCTAGCAGGATTATTAGTAAGACGAGCAAGTCTAATAGCACGCTTATCCCCATCAGCAGCCATCTTTGCTAACTTATTATCATTCATTGAAATAATAGCAATCTCTGCACAAGCAAATATAGCATTTAAACCTATAAGAAATATCTGTAATAAAATTTGAAAGTAAATCGGGTCATTCATTTTGTTTCCTCCTATGAATATATAATTAAATAAACTTAATAAACCTTAAATATAAACTAAATCTAATAAAGATAAT